>JAPOPM010000117.1 GCA_026712905.1 Deltaproteobacteria bacterium | reverse complement strand
GGCCATGGCGCGGTATGTCTCTTTCCAGGACAGGCTGTTCTTTTCCTTGCTGTAAAGAAGCACTCCGTCCTCCGCCTCTTCAAGGACCAGGGAATCGCTCCACCCGTACTTCTGCAAGAGCGCCTTCGGGAGGCGGATGCCCTTGGAATTGCCCACCGAGACCAGCTTGACGTCTCTCTTCACCGTCTTGTCACCTCTCGCGACCGTTCCCTCGCGCATCGTTGGACACCTCCTCCAGCTATTGGTGCAGTGATTACAGTAATTACTTTTATCCCCTGACGTCAAGCGATACGATTTTGGGCGCCAGCCAGTCCCCTTACGGCCGGCAAGTTCGACGCGTTACGCATTCCCCGCGCCGCCCATCCTACTCCGGCCCCTCCGGCCTCAGCTCCCGCACCCCACGGTTGGAAACCGCCATGATCCCCGCCGCCCCAAGCATGACGAGACCCCCAAGAATCACCGCCGACGGGGCGCCGGCGAGCCTGCCGAGGAACGGTGACAAGTGGTCCCGGGACAGGCCGGCGACGGCGCCCATCTGCAGTTGCCCCAAGGGGAGGACGACGCTGTAGTTCATGCCCCAGATGGCCATGACCCGGCCGCGGTACTGGTCGGGGACGCGTGTCTGGACCGAGGTCTGGGTGCTTACCATGAAGAAGGAGAGGCCGACGCCGGCCAACAACAGCATGCCCAATGCCAGCGGGAAGGCGCCGGAAAACCCGAACAGCGTGAGGAAGAAGGCATGGATTCCCGCGCCCATGAGAATCAGCCACCCGCGCTTCGGGAAGTATCCGAGGTTGGCGGCCACCAGGGCGCCGAGCAGGGCGCCGATGCCGCTGACCACGTACAGGGTACCCAGGGTGGAGCCGTCGCCGCGGAACACGACATCGGCGAAGACCGGCAGGAGCGCGGTGTGGGACGCCAGAAGGAAGATGTCCAGGTAGTTCAGTCCGATGAGGGAGCGAAAGAGCTTGCGGGTCCATACGAACGAGAGCCCGCCCAGGAGAGTGCGGACGAAGTTGCCGCCCCGGGTGCGTTCGATGAACGGCACCCGTACGGGAAGGAGCAACAGGCCGAAAGCCAGGTAGGTCGCCGCGGCTACATAGTAGGCCGCCCCGGCGCCGGACAGGGGGGCGCCGGTGTAGTCCGCCACGTAGTCGATGGTGAACCCCGCCAGGGCGGGTCCGAAGATTCGGGTGCCCGGCCAGATCATGGAATTGAGGCTCACCGCGTTCATCAGGTGCGAGCGGTCCAGGAGGTGCGGGAAAAGCGCCTGGCGGGCGGGATGGTCGAAGGCCTGTATGCCGCCGTGGATGGCGGCGACGGCGAACACGTGCCAGACCTGCACCAGCCCGGTGGTTACCAGCGTGGCCAGCGCCAGCAGCAGGAGCGCGGTGACGTACTGGAGCAACATGAGGAAGCGCCGGAGCTCCAGCTTGTCGGCGGCCGCGCCGCCGAAGAGCGTCAGCGCTATCGCCGGGGTGGCGGCCACCAGCCCCAGGGCGCCCAGCACGTACTCAGACCCTGTCAACTCCCAGGCCAGCCACCCGTGCGCGAGGATCAGCATCTGGTGGCCGGCCACCGCGGTGAGGTGCCCGAACCAGTAGAGGCGGAAGCTGCGGTACTGGAGGACGCGGAAGACGTGCAGCTTGTCGCCGAGTCGCGTGAGTGTCTGGTTCATGGGAAGCGGCGGCTCAACAAAAAGAAAGGCCCCCTCACGTTCATGGGGGGCCTTCTCCAATGTAGTATTCCCGCTCCAATTACAGCTTCACCAAATCCGAGTAGCTGGCCTGCGAGTCGGGCTTGAGGCCGTACCCGGCCATCCAGTTGCGCGCCCGGTTGAACTCTTCTTCGGTGTAGTCCTCGGGGTAGACATAGTCCAGCCGGTTGAGGTTCAGGTCCTCGAACTTGAAATCACCCATGAGGTCGTCGGGAATGTCGCGCAGCAGGAGCGCGGCGTGCTTCTTGAGGTCGGAGTTGATCTCGTCCACGCAACGCCGGAGGGCGCGGAAGATGGCTCCACGGGTATCCTCGGCGTCGTCAGCGTTCACGAAAAGCAGCCCCCAGTACTTGGACTCGGCCAGCACGCGGCAACCGCGCTTCTCGGCCAGGCTGATGAACGGCTCCATCAAGGTTGCGGCCTCCACCTCGCCATTAAGCAACATGCGGGTGCGGATGGCGGGTCCGCCGTCGTGCCGCAACTTGACCCGGTCCTTGTCGCAGTGCCCCTCGAGCATCTTGTAGGTCATGTAGTGGGAGCCGGTCTGGTCCTGTATCGAGAGGGGCACGTCCGCGAGGTCGTCGAGCCGGTGATAGGAGGAATCGCCCCTGACGATGATGGCCATGGTGGCGACGCTCTCGCGGCGGCCGAGGATCCAGCCGTCGCGCTCGCCGTCGGCGGCGCGCTTGATCACGCCCCACTCGCATTTGTTGTACCCCTCCAGGTCGCCGCACTCGTAGTCCGAGGCGATGGGGCGCTCGAACACGCCCGCGGGCTGAAGCTGCGAGTCCGGCGTCACCACTTCCGCGTCGATGCCCTCGGCCGCCATGAAGCCCTTCTCCACGCCCACATCCCAGGGCAGCGTCCACACGGTTCCTTCACTGGTAACTCTGATCTTGCGACTCATGATAAACCGACCTCCGACGTGATGGGATAATGGAGCGAGACTAGCATACCCGCCATAATGATGGAACAATTCCATCCTGAGCGAAGCCCGAGGCGAGGCCCTTGCCTTCGCCCGTGGACACTACTACCGAGTCAAGGAGAACCGTGCATGCATACCTGTGCCATCGACATTCATCACCACTACATGCCGCCTGGCCTGATCGAGGAGTTGAAGGCCCATGGCGACGCAGTGGGCACGGAGGTGGGCCGCACCCCGGAGGGCCTCAACACCGTCACCATCGGCGGGGGGCCGAGCTTCGTGGTGCCGCCGCCGCTCATGGACGTGGAGAAGCGGCTGGAGAACATGGACAAGGGCAAGATCGCCCTGGCCACCCTGGAGCCCCACACCGCCTGTCTCGGCTACCGGCTCAACCCGGAGCAGGGGGAAGCTTGGTGCAACCTCTACAACGAGGGCCTGATGGAGCTCAGGACGCGCCACCCGGACCGCTTCACCGCGCTGGCGGCGGTGCCGCTCCAGGACCCCAAGCGCGCCGCCAAGGTACTGGAGCGCGGCATCCTGGAACACAAGCTGGCCGGAGCCTACATCGGCACCAACGTCAACGGCGAGTACTACCGGAGCCAGGAGTTCGACGCCTTCTGGGGCAAGGCGCAGGAGTTGGACGCCCTCATCGTCATGCATCCCGAGGACATCGCGGGCCTTGAGCGCATGGGCACGTACGGCCTGTTCCTCATCTGCGGCAACCCCGCGGACACGGCCCTGTCGCTGGGGTTCATGACCTACAGCGGTGTGTTCGACCGCTTCCCCGACCTGAAGGTCTGCACGCTCCACGGCGGCGGCTTCTTTCCCTACCACCTGGGGCGCTTCGACCAGGGCTTCGGGGTGCGGCCGGGGGCGGCGGACGCGGAGGCCCAGGAGAGGCCCAGCGCCTACCTCAAGAACCTGTATTCTGACGCGCTCGTGTACCGGGTGGATACGCTGGAGTATCTCAAGAGCCTGCTGGGGTGGGAGCACCTGATGGTCGGGACGGACTATCCGTATCCGCTGGGGGACTGGAGCGCGGTGGAGAAGGTGGAGGCACTGGACTGTCCGGACGAGCAGAAGCTGGCGATTTTGGAGGGGAACGCGCGGCGGTTGTTGAAACTATAGAGTGGCGGGGAATGGCTGTGGGTGGCGAGGAATGACGTGGGTCATCCCTACCCTACCGGCCAGAGGCCGAAGATGGACTCGGGCCATACGATGTGGAGGGCGACGTCGTAGAAGCCGACGATCAGCGCCAGGAATGCGAGGGCGATCCCCGCGGACACGAGCCAGCCGGCCCGGCCGTAGTACATGAGGTAGAGGAAGAGAATTCCCGGCAACGCGACGTGCACGCCGATCAGCCAGATGGCGGCGTACATGAGCGCGGTGAAGCCGAAGATGCGCACGAACCGCCGGCTTTCGCTCTTGGGGTCGTCGCCGAGGATGAAGCCGGTGTCCATGATGTCGCCTTCCTCGATGCGCTTCTCGGGGGTGCCCCTCAGCAGCGTCCACACCCGGATGAGCCAGAACGGTGTTCCCACCAGCACCGCGATCCTGGGCATCAGGTCGGCGCCTTCCGGATAACTGAACGAGTCGATGAACAGGTAGAGGAAGAAGGCGCCCACCGCGAGCAGGAGCACGATCTCTCCGGCGACTTCGAGGGTGAAGCGACGGCCGGCGGGACTCTCCCCGGGCTTGCCGCCCGTTGATGGTGGCGACGCCGCGGCGTCCGGGACCGCCGCCTCATCCACGCGCGCGGCGCCTTCCGCCTCGTGCCCCGCGCCCTTAGCGGCCGCCTGCCCCGATTTTTCGCCTTCGGTCATGGACAACATGGCCTTGCGGGCGCCGCGTTGTGCCCGCAGGCTGAACAGGGTCACCGCCACCATGAACGCCAGGATGACCAGGAACTGCGGACGCAGCAGCATTCCCCAGCCGTAGTTGTTGACCGAGATCCACAGGAACCGTTCCAGGATGTCCGCCAGCGCCACTGCGATGAGGATGGGCGGTCGCGGCCAGCCGTAGCGCTTCATAAAGACGCCCAACAGACCGAAAGCGAGCACCGCGCCGAGGTCGCCCAGAGCGCCGTTGGCCGCCAGCGCCGCCAGCGACACGATGCCCACCACCACCGGCGCCAGGATGTTGGGCGGGATCACCGCGATGCGGCACAGGGTCGGGGCGAAGGCCAGCATGATGGGCACGACGACGAGGTTAGCGAAGGCGATGGTGTAGACCATGCTCACGGTGAGGTCGAGGTGCCGCGTGAGCATGAGCGGGCCGGGGGTGATGCCGGTGAGGACCAGGATGGCGAGGACGATGGCCATGCCGCCGCTGCCGGGGATGCCGAACACCACGGTGGGTATGAGCACGCCCCCGTCCACCGAGTTGTTGGCGGCGTCGGAGGCGATGACCCCGCGGACGTCGCCCTTGCCGAAGGTCTCGGTGCCGCCGGGCTCGGTCTGGCGCGCCTGGGCGTAGGCGATCCAGTGGGCGGCGCTGCCGCCGACTCCGGGCATGATGCCCACGAACACGCCGATGAGCGACGAGCGCACCATCAGCCACTTGTGGCTCCAGGCCTCCCACATCCCGCGCCACACGTCGGCCTTGGCCTCGCGCAGGAGCGTGTCCAGGCGCGCCCGGGCGATGGTGGTGTCCCCCACCACCAGCGCGATGGCCTCGGGCAGCGCGAACAGGCCCACCACCACCGGCACGAGCCCGAAGCCGTCCCACAGGTAGAAGTCGAAGCCCATGGCGGCGCGCACGTTGCCGCCCAGGTCGGCGTAGCCCACCATGGCGATGGCGATGCCGAAGGCCGCGGTGAGGATACCCTTGACGAAGGCGCCGGCGCTCACCACCGCCACCGCCAGCACCCCCATGAGCGTCAACAGGAAGAACTCGGCCGAGCCGAACCATTCCAGGAGTTGGCGGCTCACCGGCAGCGCCAGCAACAGCGCGATGGCGCCGATGACGCCGCCCACGATGGTGGTGGTGTAGCTCGCCCCCAGAGCGACCCCGGCCAGGCCTTGCTGGGCCATGGGATAGCCGTCCAGCACCGTGGCCTGGGCCGAGCGGGCGCCGGGGACGCCGAACAGGATGGCGGGGATGGGCTCGGTGATGTCGCTGGCCGCCATGTGGAACACCACGATGGTGATGGCGACCCATGGGTCGAGGTGGACCGCGAGGCTCAGGACCACCACGGACACCGGCAGGCCGCCTCCGGGCATGAGCCCGGAGAACAGCGCCACCGGCAGCACCAGGAGCATCGCCAGGAGCGGCCCCGGCGAAAAGAGGTGGAACAGCGCGTCAACGGAAGCTTCGAGCATGAAGTCCCCCGCGACGGATCACTGCCTCAAGCTCCCAAGCCCCTAGCGTTTCTCGCCCATCAACTGCTGGAAGAACAGCGTGCCGTCCGGAGACAGCGTGTTGATGGTGGCGAGCTGTTTCTCATACTCCTCGGGCGACCCGTAGCCCACGTCGTAGCCCGCATCGTTGGCCGCCTTGACGAACGCCGGGTCCTCGATGGTGGCCTTGAAGGACTTGCGCCATACATCCACGATGGCTTGGGGCGTCTTGGGCGGCAGCATGAAGGCCCTCAGGTGCTGGTGGATGTTCACCGCCGTCGTGAACGCCAGTTTTTGCGCATCGGAGATCTCGACGCCCGGCAACTCGAGGATGTTGTACGGCTTCTCGCCGCCCAGGCGCTCCACCCACGCATCATCCGGCGGCGCGTTCCACCAGTACAGCGGCACCAGCCGCTTCTTCTCGATCAGCTCCGGGTACATGCGCGGCAGCCGGCGATCGAGACAGGTCACCACCTCGGTCTCGCCCCGGGCGAACGCCGCCAGCTCCTCGCCGGTGGACTTGTAGCCGTAGATGACCCGGACGGGGCCGCCCACGAGCTGCATGAACTCCGCCCCCATGGGCACCCGGCCGATGCCCGGCCTCTGGGACGCGAAGCGCAGCGGCCGGCCCATCTTGAGCACGTCTTCCCACGACTTGACGATGTTGCGGTCGCCGCAGATCACGTAGTCGTCGTCCACCAGCGTGGGCGCGCCGACGATGATCAGCTCCTTCACGTCGAAGCCCGGCACGTCCACGCCCGCCAGCTCCTTCATCACGAGGCTGGTGTAGTGTGGCCCCGCGGTCAGGCCATCGGGCCTGGAACGGTTCATGTACTGGGTGCCCTTGAGCCCGGCGCCGCCGGGCACGTTGCGCACGATGAAACGCGGGTTCCCCGGGAAGTGCTTGCCGGCGAACTTGGTGAACAGCCGGGTGATGAGGTCGTAGCCGCCCCCCGGCGAGGACCCGACGATTAGGTTGATGGTCTTGCCCTTGAAACTGACGTCCTGCGCGGCTGCCTGGCCGGCGAGCAGCAGGACGAACAAAATGGCGATGGCCCAGCGTAGCTGTCTCATGGCGGAGTCCTTTCTCCGTGCAGCGCACGGATTGACCCGAATACCGACGAATCCGAAATTCACCTGCTTCTTTCCGTTGCTGAAGCTGCCTGACTTCCTTTTACGTTGTGGGATAGAGCGCGTCCACCATCCGGCGCTTGTGATAGTCCGGCGTGCCCAGATACTGGTACAGCGTGTGCGCGAGCACGCTATGCACCATCAGCGGGTGCAGATAATCCGTGCCGGGGCCGGCGTGGACCATGTGCGAGTAGCTGCACGCCTGGTGGTAGCCCTCGCTGGCCGCGGCCTTGGACTCGTGGATGCCGGCTTCGGCGGGCATTCCCTCGTCGAGCTCCCACAGGGTCTCGTAGGTGGCCATCCGCGCCCGGTCCATGTGG
>JAPOPM010000116.1 GCA_026712905.1 Deltaproteobacteria bacterium | reverse complement strand
GGTGTCCGGCGGCACCACGCTGAAGTTGTCGAAGGCCTTCTGCCCCCAGCGCAGGAACGCGTACCGTTCCTGGTTGCGCTCGTACTCCAGCTTCGAGTTGGAGGCGAAGGACTGCAGCGAGCCGAAGTGGTCCACCTGCACGGAGTGGTCGATGACCAGGTCCACGGGCTGGAGCGGGTTGATCCGTTTCGGGTCGCCGCCCAGCCGTTTGATGCCTTCGCGCATGGCCGCCAGGTCCACGATGGCGGGCACCCCGGTGAGGTCCTGCAGCAGGATGCGCGCCGGCATGAAGGCGATTTCCTTCTCCGGCTTCGCCCCCGGGTCCCAACCCGCCAGCGCCCGGATGTCGTCCGCCGACACGTGCCGGTCGTCCTCGCAACGGAGCAGGTTCTCCAGCAGGATCTTGAGGGAGAAGGGCAGCCGCTCCACCGGCAAGGATGTCGCCTTCGCCAGGGCGTCGAGGCGGTGGATCCGGTAGCAGCTGCCCCCGACTTCGAGCGTGGAGGCGGTGTGAAACGTGTCGATGCTCTGTGATGCCATGTGAGGCTCCTTGATATGGATTTTCGGTTTCAGGCGGCCCGGAGGGACGCGGGCGGATGGATGCCGCGGGGCCTTGAAACCCTTCTTTCTAGCGCAACCGGTGCGGCTTGCCAAATCGGCGGAAGCGGACGGTGTAACGGCAACTACAAGATGCCCCATAGAGTCGGCGTTGATGCGGGAAAAGGATTACTTGGATAAAATTAGTTGGCAAAAATATCTCGCGTGTGGAAAAAGGAATACCCGTAAGGCATAGTCGCCAGAGGCGCGTGGGGTGTGACGCGCAAACTGCGAAACGTGCAACAACAGTCGAGGTGAAACATGACCATGAAGAGCACAGTAGCCATACTCCTTACCGCCCTCGCCGTCGCGGCATGTTCGACCACCAGGGAAGTCGCGGCACCGGTCGATCCCTTGGCGGGCGTCAACGAGATGGTCGCCACGAACAACGGGATTGTGGCCTCAAGACTACACCCGACCGGAGGACTTGCCATGTCCTTTGGGTGTAGCGCTGAGGCGTGTGTAACGACCGGAGGCTTCATCGTTACTCCAACGGGCGTCTCGCGGCAGTTGTTTCAGGATGGTTTTGAGCAAGAGCGCGAAATCGGCGGCGTCCAGTTGGTCGAGAGCATTCACGAGGACGGCGACTGGAGACTCTATGGCGGGTGGCTCGACAACGCGGCGGCATTCGTGCAGCGGCTCCGGCCACTTGGCGCGACCGGAGGATCGGACTGGTTCGTGGGGCTTGCTTTCGGCGCGCTTTCCGAAGACCCGCTTCCGGTTGAGGGAACCGCCAGTTGGCGGGGCGCGATGGTGGGCGTACATACCAACTCCCAAGACCGCTATGCGGGCGATGCCAATCTCGTCGCCACGTTCGGGGCCCTGCCGTCCATGGGCGTTTCCTTCACCCGTATCGCCAACGTGGAGACCGGTGCCGCGCGCGAGGACATATCCTTCGACCAGGTCACGCTGTTTCCTGAGACGTCCAAATTCGTCGAATTGCAGCCTGGAGACGGTCCGTTTCAGGAAGCCCCGATCTATATTAACGGCAGATTTTATGGCCCGAATCACCAGGAAGCTGCCGGCGTTTTCGGCTACAACGAACTGATCGGGGCGTTCGGAGCCAGGAAGCAGGAGTAGCCGCTATCTGGCTTCGCGGGGCACCGTCAACATTGATTCAGACTGCTTGGTCCCGGTGCAGCCGCGCGATGGCCTCGGCGTCGTAGCCGAGCTCTTCGAGGATCGAGTCGGTGGCGTCGCCCAGATCCGGGATGGGGTCGTAGCGGGGCGGGCTGCCGGACAGGTTCAGGGGGCTGCCGATGACCGGCACCTTGCCCACGGGGGAGTCCACCTCCCGGATCATGCGCCGGGCGGCGGCCTGGGGATGGGCCAGCACCTGGGCGATGCCCCGGACTTTGCCGTTGGGCAGCTCCGCCGCCTGCAGGCGTTCGAGCCAGGTCTCGTGGCCGTGCTCCAGGAAGAGCTGCTCGATGGTTTCCTCCAGCGCGCCGCGGTTTTCCCTGCGCGCCTCCACCGTGGCGAAGCGGGGGTCTTCCATCAGCGCGGGGCTTTCCATCACCTTGAGGCAGAAGACCTCCCAGTCCTTGGGCGTGGCCACGGCTAGGTTCACGTACTCGCCGTCGCCCGTCATGTAGGGGCCGTAGGGGGTCACGTAGTGGTGCCGCATGCCCACCCGGTCGGGCTCCTCTCCCCGGTGCCAGTAGTGGTGCGGAAAGTAGCCCAGCCAGGAGAGGATGCTCTCGAACATGGAGATGTCGATGACCTGCCCCTCGCCGGTCTTCTCCCGCTGGAACAACGCCAGGACGATGCCCAGGGCGGCGTACATGCCGGAGGCGATGTCGGACACGGACACGCCGGCCCGGGCGGGCTTGTCGGGGTAGCCCGTGGTGGCGATGATGCCGGCCTCGCCCTGGATCAGCAGGTCGTAGGCCTTGACGTCCCGGTAGGGGCCGTCCTGGCCGTAGCCGGATAGGGAGCAGTAGATGAGCCGCGGGTTGATCTCGTGGAGGGTTTCCCAACCCAGCCCCACGCGCTCGGCCACGCCGGGGGCGTAGTTTTCGAAGAAAACGTCGGTGGTCTGCGCGAGCTTGTGGAGGACCTCCAGGCCCTCCGGCTTCTTGACGTCCACCGTGAGGCTTCGCTTGTTGCGGTTGAGCCACACGTAGCCCGATGACAGCCCCTTGACGGCGGTGTCCCAGTGGCGGATCAGGTCGCCCACGCCGGGGCGCTCGATCTTGATGACCTCGGCCCCCATCTCTCCCAGCAGGCCGGTGCCGAAGGGCCCGGCGAGGACCTGCTCGAAGGCCATGACCCGTACGCCGCTGAGCGCGAGGCCGCCGTTGGTGTCGGATGAGCTCACTCGTACGCTCCTTGCGCTGCCGCCCTCCGTCTGCCCCCACCCGCCCGTGCGGCAGAATGCCGACAGGGGGCGACCGCCGGTCGCCCCTACATGCCTATCCGTTTCCAGTCCACTAGTCGCCGTCGACGATCTCCGGGAAGATGTCCCGCCGGGGAGCGAACTCCTTGCGCCAGACCATCACGCTGCGGGCGTAGTCGATGACCACCTTGCCCTCCTGCTGGACGCCCCGGGTGCGCACCTTGACGATGCCCCACTGGGGCTTGGACCGGGAGTCGCGCTTCTCCAGCACCTCGGACTCGGAGTACAGCGTGTCGCCGGCGAACAGCGGGTTGGGCAGCCGGATCTGGTCCCAGCCCAGGGCGAAGCCGTTCTCGCTCACGTCCGCTACCCCCATGCCCGCCACGATGGCCAGGGTGAGGGCGCTGTTGATCAGGCACTTCCCGAACTCGGTGCGCTTGCCGTACTCGTTGTTGAAGTGGATCTGGTTGGTGTTGTTGGTGAGCAGCGTGAACCAGATGTTGTCGTTCTCCGTGACCGTGCGCCCGACCCGGCACCGGTACACGTCGCCGACGTTGAAGTCCTCGAAATAACGTCCTTCCCAGCCCTGTACGACCGCCATGGGAAATCTCCTTCAGCCTTTGTTCCGTTTGCCCCTCTCCACCCCTGGGTTCCCGCTTCCGCGGGAATGACGATTAGGGGTGGCTGTGCCATTTCTTGTTGGAGCGCGGTCTTGGACACAGCCTGCTCCTCGGGAATGACGCACCGGAGTGTCGGCACGCTTGCGGCAGGGTAGCACAGCTCACACTCAAGAGTGAAAACCCGGCCTCGGGTCACCGCGCCTTGAACACGATGTCACCGAACCAGGCCACCGCGGACTCGCCCGTGTTGTCGGTATCGGTCATCACCGCCACGCCCGAGATGCGCGGCGGGTCGCCGCCGAAGGCCCTGCGGTAGTCCTCCACGAGATTGCGCGACTCCGTCACCCACTCGCCGGACTTGCCGTTGCCGCTCTGCAGCACGAACATCCGGACGCGGCCGGTGTAGGGGTTGGGGACAACGGTTCCCACCGGACTCTTGCTCTCCCAGATGTAGTTCATCGCCCCCAAGGGGGGATATTCCCCGTGGGCGAACCGGATGGCTTCGTACTTGGCGCGCTCGAAGAACCCCACCTTGCTGCTGTCGTACCTGAACGTGATGTACAGCCGGGCCGGGTAGTCGTCGCCGTCCTTGCGGGTGACGTCGCCCTTCTTCAGGACGTTCTCGACCTTCCAGCGCCACTCCACCACCGGATATTGCATCGGGTCGATGTCCACCTTGCGCACCAGTCCCGAAGCCGACGCCCGGCTCACCGCCTTGACCGCCACCGTCCCGTTGTCCTCCACGAGTGCGTATTCCGTGTGCTTCTCGATCTTGTCGAAGGTGAGCGGCTCCCAACCGTCCGGGAAGGCTCCGCCGGCCTTCGCGGCCGAGAATTTCCCCACATCCAGCGTCCCCAGGGGCTTCGCCTGGAGGGCGACCGTGATCGCCAGCCCGAGACTCACGCCGACCAAAACAAACGTAGAGCGAAAGAACCCAGGCAGGCTCAACCGACCTCGATGTGTTGTCATATCGAAAACCTACAGGAGAGAAACGCGCCTCAGCGCGCCCTTCCGCCAGCCAGGAATTCGTCCACGGTGAGCCCGGCGGACCGAAGGAGGCTTCTGAGGGTGCCTTTGGCAACTTCCTTGTTCACGACCTCTTGGCCGCTCAAGGGGCGCAAGGCGGGAGTCAAACCGCAATCTCTATCTGTCGCGTCTCAATCGTCAGTGGAAGGCCCTTCTCTGCTCGAACCTCCAGACAGAGCGCGATAGCTTCCTTGATGTTCTCCAGGGCTTGGCGCTTTGTCTCTCCCTGGCTGACGCAGCCTGGTATGGCGGGGCATTCCACCACCCATACCCCGTCTTCGTCCCGGTCAACTGTTACGTTGAATTTCACTCTTCCCTCCAAGACTTCAGAGTCAGGGCCATCAACCCGTGTTCTTTGCGATATTGAAGACCGATTTGAAGCTTGCCACGAGCCGTGGAGTGCTTCAACAAGTCGCCAGCATAGCAAACGTCTTGAAACAATCTGGCGACGCAGGCGCAAATTGGCATTCAAGGCCTCCTCTTTGTATAGTACCCGCACCCATGATGGATTTCACCCTTACCGAGGATCAAGTGCAGCTCCGGGAGGAGATCCGCAAGGTCTGCCAGGACTTTTCCGACCCCTATTGGCGGGACGTGGACGCGAAGGGCGAGTATCCGGAGGCGTTCGTCGGCAAGCTCACGGAGCTGGGCTGGCTGGCTGCGCTGATCCCGGAGGAGTACGGCGGCATCGGACTCGGCATCACCGAGGCGAGCATCATCCTGGAGGAGATCAACCGCTGGGGCGGCAACTCCACCGCGTGCCACGCGCAGATGTACACCATGGGTACGGTGCTGCGGCACGGCAGCGAGGAGCAGAAGGGGCGCTATCTGCCCGGCGTGGCCAGCGGCAAGCTGCGGCTCCAGGCGTTCGGGGTCACCGAGCCCGACTCCGGCTCCGAGACCACGCGCATCCGCACCACCGCCGTGCGCAAGGGCGACCGCTACGTGATCAACGGGCAGAAGATCTTCATCTCGCGGGTGCTGCAGTCGGACCTGATGCTGCTGCTGGCGCGCACCACGCCCTACGACGAGTTGACGGACAAGACCCGTGGGCTGTCGGCGTTTCTGGTGGACATCCGGGAGGCGGGCGATGCGCTGGAAGTGAAGCCTCTGGACATGATGATCAACCATCATACCAACGCGCTCTTCTTCTCCGACATGGAGGTGCCGGCGGAGAACCTCATCGGCGAGGAGGGCATGGGCTTCCGCTACATCATCGACGGCTGGAACGCGGAGCGGGTGCTCATCGCCGCCGAAGCGGTGGGGGACGGGCGCTGGTTCGTGGAGCGGGCGTCACGCTACGCGGGCGAGCGCAAGGTGTTCGGCCGGCCCATCGGCGCCAACCAGGGGATCCAGTTCCCCATCGCCCAGGCCTACGCGCACATCGAGGCGGCGGACCTGGTGCGCTGGCACGCGGCATCGAAGTTCGACCGCGGCGAGCGCTGCGGCGCCGAGGCCAACATGGCCAAGCTGCTGGCCTCCGAGGCCGCGTGGGAAGCGGCCAACGCCTGCATCACCACCCACGGCGGCTACGGCCTGTCGGTGGACTACGACGTGGAGCGCAAGTTCCGTGAGACCCGGCTCCTGACCATCGCGCCGGTGAGCAACAACCTGGTGCTGGCCTACCTGGGGCAGCACGTGCTCGGCATGCCGCGGTCGTATTGAGCTCACCTTGAGGTAGATCACCATGGATTTGCAACGTTCCTGGATGTTCGTGCCGGGGCACCGGCAGCGGATGATCGACAAGGCCCTGGGACTGGACGCGGACGCGCTCATGCTGGACATCGAGGACGGCGTGGCGCCGGCGGAGAAGGACGAGGCCCGGCGTCTCATCGGCGAGGCCCTGGGGCGCGAGCGGAGCCCGGGGCAGCCGTTGCGCTACGTGCGCATCAACGCCATCGGCCACCAGCGCATGGCGGACGACCTCGAGGCGGTGCTGCGCCCGGGCCTGGACGGGCTGGTGCTGCCCAAGGTGGAGTCGCCCGAAGAGATCGCCGCCGTGGAGTCGCTGGTGGCGGCGCACGAGGCGTCCACGGGCACGACGGTGAAGATGCTGGTGGCCATCGAGAGCCCCAGGGGACTCCTGGCGGCGCCGGCCATCGCGGGTTGCTCTCCGCGCGTCGTCGGGCTCATGTTCGGGGCGGAGGACTTCGGCCGCGAACTGGGGCTCCCCACCTCGCGGGAAGGCGAGGCGCAGGAACTTATCTACGCGCGCTCCGCGATGGTGGTGGCGGCGGCCTCGGCCCACGTCCAGGCGGTGGACGGAGTCTGGGTGGACCTCCAGGACCCCGCCGGCCTCGCGCGGTTCGCCTTGCAGTCGCGACGCCTGGGCTTCACCGGCATGTCGTCCATCCATCCGGCCCAGATCGCGCCCATCAACGCCGCCTTCAGCCCCGGCCCCGAGGAAATCGACTACGCCCGCAAGGTCATCGAGGCCTACGAGGAGGCCGCCGCCCGCGGCGACGGTTCGGTGGCCTTCGGCGGCCAGCTCCTCGACCGCCCGATCATCGAGCGGGCGCGCCGGACGCTGGAGATGGCCGAGGCCCTGGGCGGCGCATGACGGAGACGGCGCCGTGCGCAGGCCGCCAGATCGAGGTCCGGGTTCAGGACCCGGCTTCGAGCGGCTGAATACAAGGACACCAGTTCATGCCCAAGGTAGAGAACACCGAGAACCTCCGCTGCCTCACCGCCACCAATCCCGGCTACATGACGCTTCGGGGGACGAACCAGTACCTGCTGGGGCGCGAGGAAATCACGGTCATCGACGTGGCCCTGGGTTCGGACGAGAACATCGACGGGCTGCTGGCCGAGGTGGAGGCGCTGGGGGGGAGCCGCATCACCCGCATTCTGCTGACCCACATCCACATGGACCACTGCGGCGGCGCGCTGGCGCTCAAGGAGCGCACGGGCGCGGAGGTGGGAATTTCACGGGTGCGCGCGGGCCACCTGGGCGGCGAGGACTTCACCTACGACGAGGGTGACCGCATCGCCTATGACGGCGGGGAGCTGGAGGTGGTGTTCACCCCGGGGCACGAGGCCGGGCACTGCTGTTTCTACGAGCGCGAAAAGAAGATCCTCTTCTCTGGAGACCACATCCTGGGCAAGGGCACCACGGTGGTGCCGGCCGGGGAAGGGAACATGGCCCACTACATGGCCTCCCTGGAGAAGCTCCTGTCGCTGGACATCGACCTGCTGCTGCCGGGCCACGGCCCGTTCGTCACCGAGCCAATGGCCAAGATCCGGGAGTACATCGACCATCGCCTGATGCGCGAGGAGCAGATCCTCCAGGGCCTGCGCGACGGGCGCCATTCCATCGGCGACCTGGTGGCGGTGATCTACGTCGACTATCCGGCGGCTCTCATACGCGTGGCGCACTCTTCCGTGGAGGCCCACCTGTTGAAGCTCGTGGCGGACGAACGGGTGCATCAGGAAGGCGACCGGTACTTCCTGGCGGTCGGTGGACGGGCCTGATTGGCGGTCGATGCGGGTGCATCGGCAAGGGGATGCGGTATCTCCCGAGAACCTCTCCTGATATCTTATCATGCCCCTGGACCTTACCGAGACCGGCGATGATGACGCCGGACGCTTGTGGTTGCGTGGAGGCTTTCCGGGAGCCTGGCTGGCACCGGGCGAACGGGCCAGCTTCACGTGGCGGCGCGACTTCATCCGTACCTACCTGGAGCGCGACATCCCGTTTTTCGACGCCCGCCTGCCGGCCGAGACCTTGCGCCGGTTGTGGACCATGCTGGCCCACGCACAAGGCGCACCCTTCAATGCCGCGCGGCTGGCCTCAGCCCTCTCCCTTCACGTACGGACTCTGCAACGCTACATGGACCTCCTGGTGGACCTGCTGCTGGTCCGGCGCCTGCCACCCTGGTCCGGCAACGTGGGCAAGCGCCTCGTCCGGGCGCCCCGCCTCTACCTGCGCGACAGCGGAGTCGCTCACGCCCTGCTGGGGCTGCGTACCCTCGAAGATGTGCTCGCGCACCCGGTGGCGGGCGGCAGTTGGGAAGGCTTTGCGATCGAGAACCTGCTGGCGGTCGCGCCGTCTTGGGCGCAGCCGTTCTACTACCGCACTCAGGCCGGCGCCGAAGTGGACTTGGTGCTGGAGTTCGACCCCGGCCGCCGCTGGGCCATCGAGATCAAACGGTCCGTCAGCGCCCCCACACCCTCCAGGGGGTTCCACATCGCCTGCACGGACATCGGTGCCGCCCGGCAAATCGTGGTATATGGCGGCGCGCGGCGCTTTCTCCAGGCTGGCGGGACTGAAACCATCCCCCTGGGTGGCTTGATGGACGAATTGACCTCCGAGGCAGGGGAGGCGGCTTGACGTTGCGTCTTGACCGCTTCGATCACCGGCGTCACTGCCCCGCCACCGGCGGCCACACCTCCACGAGCACCACGGGCAGTCCTTCCCGAGACAGGCGGGCACCGTATTCTCTGGCTTCGTCCTCACCGCTGAAGGTTCCGAGGCGGACCCGGTAGTAGCCTTCGTGGGGCTCTATCACTACAGGCCTGTCGTGTCGGCTCTCGAGGCGGGCCTTCAGTTCACGGGCCTTTTCCAGGTCCGAGAAGGCCCCCACCTGCAAGGTGTAGTCGAGCCGCTCGGGGATGGCCGTCAGGTCGTGCCCGCCCGTGTCCACGACCTCCACCCGCACCGGCGCGGTGCCCGGCCGGATCATGTCCACCGCGCGGGCGGCGGCGTAGGAAAGGTCGATCACCCGGTTCTTGACGAACGGGCCGCGGTCGTTGATCAGCACGGTCACGGACTTGCCGTTGGTGAGATTGGTGACGTGAACGCTGGAGCCCAGCGGCAGGGTCTGGTGCGCGGCGGTCATGCCGTGCTGGTCGTAGACGGTACCGCTTGTGGTCTTCTTCCCGTGGAAGCCGGGGCCGTACCACGAGGCGATGCCCTCCTGCGAGAGCGGAACCGCGGGAGGGGTGGGGACGCGCGGCGTGTCCGGCGGCACCGATGGAGCGGGCCGTGACACGTCGGGCTGCGACGAATCCGCTTTCGTGGGATCGGGCTTCGACGGCGCGCACGCGGAAAGCGCCACGAGGGTTGCGATGGCCCAGAGCCAAACGCGGCCGCGCGGGCGCCAGAGGAGTGGGGAAACCATCGCTTCCCGATTATACCGGAATGTCGGTGTCATGGAAGCGGCGCACCGGGACACCCCTCGTCCGGCTCGTTTACGGGCCGGTGTCAGTTGTGGTAACTTTTCATTCGCCGACACGTTCGCCGCGCGCGTTCCCGTGTTTGGGTCAACGGGTCGGCAAGCATTCCGGCAACCCCGACCTGGCGGTCGGTGCCGGCTGATCCTGTTGGAGGAGAGCGTCGCGCCATGTCCGGACATTCGAAATGGAGCACCATCAAGCACAAGAAGGCGGCCAAGGACGCCAAGCGAGGCAAGCTGTTCACCAAGTTCATCAAGGAGATCACGGCGGCGGCGCGCATGGGCGGCGGGGATATCGCGGCCAACCCGCGCCTGCGCACGGCGGTGCAGACCGCCCGTGACAACAGCATGCCCAACGACAACATCGAGCGCGCCATCAAGAAGGGCACGGGCGAGCTCGAAGGAGTGTCCTACGAGGAGATCAGCTACGAGGGTTACGGCCCGGGCGGCGCCGCCTTCCTGGTGCAGGTGCTGACGGACAACCGCAAGCGTACGGTGTCCGACATCCGGCACCTCTTCAGCAAGCACGGCGGCAGCCTCGGCGAGACCGGCTGCGTGGCATGGATGTTCGACAGCAAAGGGCTCATCGTCGTCTCCAAGGACGCGGTGGACGAGGAGGAGTTGATCGGTCTGACGCTCGAGGCCGGCGCCGAGGATGTCGCCGAGAGCGATGATGTCTTCGAGATCGTCACCGCGCCGGAGGACTTCAACGCGGTCCGGGAAAGCCTCGACAACGCCAAGGTCGCCGTGGTCTCGGCCGAAGTCACCATGATCCCCAAGAACACCACGACCCTCGGTGAGAAGGAGGCCGAGCGCACCCTCAGCCTCACGGAGGAGCTTGAGGACCACGACGACGTCCAGAGCGTCGCGGCGAACTTCGACATACCGGACGAGATGCTCGAGAAGGCCGGTTGATGCCGGCGGGATCGGAGAAGTTCCTATCGAAACGATCCTGGGCATAGACCCCGGAACCATCAAGACCGGCTGGGGCGTCATCCGCGTCGACGGAAGCCGGCTCCGGCACGTCGCCCATGGCACGGTAAGAGCCGCCGCGACCTTGTCGCAGGACCGTCGCCTCCACCGCATCTTCACGGAGTTGATCCGCGTCGTCCGAGAACACCAGCCTACTCAAGTCAGCCTGGAGAAGGTCTTTCTCGCGCGCAACGTTCAGAGTGCGCTGAAACTCGGCCAGGTGCGCGGCGTGGCGCTGCTGGCCGCCGCGGAGGGTGACGTGCCGGTCGCGGAGTACAACTCGGTCCAGGTGAAGAAGGCGGTGACAGGCTACGGGCACGCGAGCAAGGCACAGATACAGCAGATGGTCACCGTCCTCCTCGAACTCGCCGCGGAACCGCAGGAGGACGCCGCCGACGCGCTGGCGGCGGCCATATGCCACGGCCATCTGCGCGCGTTCCACACCAGTGCCGTCGCGACGTCGGGCCGGAGCGGGAGAAGCTCCCGCGGGCTGCGCTGGCCGGTCGAGGCTCTCCCCGGCGGCAAGCAGTGAGGAACATCCGACCCATCGCCGCATCATTCCGAGTCTTATCGTGATCGCCAAGGTTCGCGGCACATTGGACCAGAAGGCGCCCGGCGAGGTCATCGTCGACGTCAACGGCGTCGGCTATCAGCTCTTCACGGCGCTGAGCGTGTTCTACCGGCTGCCGGAAGTGGGAGAGCCGGTGAGCCTGTTCGTGTACACCCACGTCCGGGAAGACGCCATCCAGTTGTTCGGTTTCTTCGATCCGGCGGAGAAGCAAGCGTTCACGCTGCTCACCGGGGTGTCGGGCATCGGCCCGCGGCTGGCGCTCAACATCCTGTCCGGCCTTGCCGCGGGTGAGTTGCTGGCCGCACTGCGGGACGGCGACGTCGCCCGCCTGGTGTCGATTCCCGGGATCGGCAAACGCATGGCCGATCGCATGATCGTGGAGCTGCGTGATAAAATAGCAGGGTTGCCGGAAAGCGCCGCGGAGTCGACGGCGGTGGACCCGGGAATCCGTGGCGACGCGGTGTCGGCGCTCGTGAATCTGGGTTACCGCCGCGCCGATGCGGACCGGGTGGTGCGGCGGTTGCTGGACAAGGGTGCCGCCGATCTGGAGACCGTGCTCAAGGAAGCCCTGCGCCAGCTCAGCCTCTAGCACACTAGCGTATCGGTGCTCGTCGAACCGCGTTCATGGAAAACAGGACCATCTCGCCCACGGGCACGGAAGACGACGTCGTCTACGACTCGAGCCTGCGTCCGCGGCGCTTCAGCGAATACGTCGGTCAGGACAAGGTCAAGGCCAACCTCGCCATCGCCATCACCGCCGCCAAGCAGCGCGGTGACGTCCTCGACCACCTGCTCTTCCACGGCCCTCCCGGGCTCGGCAAGACCTCGCTGGCGCACCTCATCTCGCACGAGATGGGGGTAGACATCCGTCCTACCTCGGGTCCGGTGATCGAGCGCCCCGGGGACCTGGCCGCTCTGCTGACGAACCTGGATGCCGGCGACATCCTGTTCATCGACGAGATCCATCGCCTCAACCACGTGGTGGAGGAGGTGCTCTACCCGGCCATGGAAGACTTCCAGGTGGACGTGATGATCGGGCAGGGTCCCGGCGCCAAGTCCATCAAGCTCGATCTGAAGCGCTTCACCCTCATCGGCGCCACCACCCGTTCCGGCCTCTTGACGCCGGCCTTGCGCAACCGGTTCGGCGCGGTGTTCCGCCTCGACTTCTACGAGCCGGAGGTACTGACCAAGCTGTTGGCCCGCTCGGCGTCGCTGCTGGGCGTGGGCGGCGACGACGCGGGTTTCATGGAAATCGCGCGCCGCTCCCGCGGCACGCCGCGCATCGCCAACCGGCTGCTGCGCCGGGTGCGGGACTACGCGGAGGTCCACGGCGAGGGCAGGGTCACCCGGCCGGTGGCGTGCCGGGCGCTGGAGATGCTGGAGGTGGACGAGCAGGGGTGCGACAAGATGGACACGCTGATCCTCGTCACCATCATCGACAAGTTCGACGGCGGTCCGGTGGGCCTGGACACCCTCGCCGCCGCCACCGGCGAGGAGCGCGGCACCGTCGAGGACGCCTACGAACCCTACCTCATCCAGGCCGGTTTCCTGGAGCGGCGTCCCCAGGGCCGAGTGGCCACGCCGATGGCCTACCGGCACCTGGGACGGTCGCAGTCGGCGTCGCGCGTGGACCGGGAGAAGCGCCAGAAGCGTTTGCTGTAGGCGGCGCGCGAGGCGCTTGTGCTCATTTCCTTTGTGCTTTGCCGGTGGAAACGTTAGTGTGATGCCGTGCATTCGTATTCCGTGCCTGGTGTGACGCAACGCACCAGGGCAGCGGGTATGGCCACTCCAATGAGCAGCACAGCCAAGGCCGACGAAGAACGGGCGCAGGCGCTGCAATCCGCGGAACGCAGACGGCGCCGGCGCGAGGGGTGGTTGATCCTCATCGCCGCCCTGTTGATCCTGCTGTTCGCGTTCTTCGAGGACATCCTTCCGGACGTTTCCGCGGACTACACCCTCGTCAGCAATATCGCGTTCTTCCTGCTGGTCAACCTCAACATCATCCTGCTGGTGTTGCTGGTGTTCCTGGTGGTGCGGAACCTCCTGAAGCTGGTGCTGGACCGGCGCCGGCGCATCCTGGGCTCCCGCCTCCAGGCCCGCCTGGTGTTCGCGTTCATCGGTCTGTCGCTGGTGCCCACCGTGTTCCTGTTCCTGACCGCCGGAAGCCTGGTGACGCGATCGGTGGACAAATGGTTCGACGCCCAGGTGGTCAACGCCCTCAGGGGCTCCCTCGACATCAGCTCCACCTACTACCAGAACTCGGCCGACAACGCGCTTTTCTTCGCGCGCGAGCTAAGCCACCGCATCGGCGACGCGAAACTCTTCGAGCCGCAAGGCCTCGACGGGTTGAAGCGTCTGGTGGAGGAGAAGCAGCGAGAATACAACCTCGGCACGGTGGAGGTCTACAAGCCCGACGGGACCGCGCTGGTGAAGGCGTTCAACGACCAGGTCCCCACCGGAGTGACGGTCCGGCCCCGGGCGGATTTTCTCGACAGCGCGTTGCGCGGCCTCGAGGTGACCCGGAGCGAGACGTTGGGCGACGGCGACGTGCTGCGCGGCGCGGTGCCGGTCTACGGCGAGGGCCGGCGCATCATCGGAGCGGTGGTGGCGGACTTCTTCGTGCCCGTGAGCGTCAGCAAGAAGGCGCGGGCGATCTCCCGATCGTACGAAGAGTACAAGCACATGGCCATCCTCAACGAGCCGGTGAAGAACGCGTACATGCTGACGCTGCTGCTCATCACGCTGGTCATGATCTTCGCGGCTTCGTGGTTCGGCTTTGCGCTGGCCAAGGGGATCACGGTACCGATCCAGCAGTTGGCGGAGGGCACGCACGAAGTCGCCCACGGCAACCTGGACTACCGCATCGAGAGCGGCGGCGACGACGAGATCGGCACCCTGGTGGCCTCGTTCAACCAGATGACCGAGGACCTCAAGCACACCCACTCCGAGCTGGAGCAGCGCCGGCAATACATGGAGACGCTGCTCGCCAACATCACCGCCGGGGTGATCTCGGTGGACCGGTCCGGGAAGGTGACCATCGTCAACAAGGCCGCGGAGCAGATCCTGGACCTGCGCGCCGCGGACATCCTGCACCGGCGCTACGAGGAGGCGCTGGGAGCACCGGAGCTGCAGCCCCTGCTCGACGTCATCGAGCAGGTAAAGGACGGCGTCGCGGTGGAGTGCGGGGTGCGTGTCGGCGGTGCCGAGCGGGCGCGGATGCTCATGACCGTGGCCGCCGATCTGCGCGACGACGAGGGCCGCACGCTCGGGGTGATGGTGTTCATGGAAGACCTCACCGAGATCCAGAGCGTGCAGCGGGTGGAAGCGTGGCGCGAGGTGGCGCGGCGCATCGCCCACGAGATCAAGAACCCGCTGACGCCGATCCAGCTCTCGGCACAGCGCCTGCGCAAGCGTTACGAGAACGTCCTGGACGGAGACGGCGCGGTGCTCGACAAGTGCACGTCCACCATCATCCGGCAGGTGGAGGAGCTCAAGACCCTGGTGAACGAGTTCTCGAACTTTGCGCGGCTGCCCACCGCGAAGCTTGGCCCCGACGATTTGAACGACGTGGTGCGGGAAGCGCTGTTCCTTTTCAAGGAGGGTCACCGGGAGGTCGAGTTCGATTTCTCGGAGCAGGATACCATTCCGTTGGTGGAGCTGGACCGCGAGCAGATCAAGCGCGCCTTGTTCAACCTGCTGGACAACGCGGTGGCGTCCCTCAAAGGCGGCGGACGCGTCGAGATCGCCACGCGCTTCGACGAAGCCTTCGGCATGGTGCGGCTGGAGGTGGCGGACGAGGGCGAGGGCATCGCCCGTGAGGAACGGGGGCGGATCTTCGAGCCGTACTATTCGACCAAGGAGGACGGCACGGGCCTGGGCCTTTCGATCGTCGGCACCATCGTCGCCGACCACCGGGGATACATCCGCGTGCGCCAGAACCAGCCCCGCGGCACGCGCTTCATCATCGAGTTGCCGGCGGCCGCGCAGGTCGAGCCGCTCGACATCCGCGCGAGCGAGGCGTCCTGACGCGGGAGCGCGGAAGGCGGGAACACCACACCAGTGGAGGATTCACAAACGATGCAGGCAGCGCAACGAACCGTGCTGGTGGTGGACGACGAGGACGTCATCCGCGAAACCGTGCGGGAGATACTCGCCGACGAGGGCTACCGCGTGATCGCGGCAACCGAGGGCTCCGAGGTCCTGCACCTGGTGGCGCAGGAGGCCCCGGACGTGATTCTGCTGGACATCTGGATGCCCGAGATGGACGGTATCGTGCTGCTCAAGCAGATCAAGAGCGTGCACCCGGACGCGCGCGTCATCATGATATCCGGCCACGGGAGCATCCACACCGCGGTGACCGCCACCAAGCTCGGCGCCTTCGACTTCATCGAGAAGCCGCTCTCCCTGGACGGGCTGCTGGCCACCATCAAGCGCGCCTGCGGCGATGCGCGGCGGGAGGGTCCGGTGGCGGAGCAGCAGTTGCGGCTGCGCTGGGCCGCGGGAGCGTCGTCCGGGGCTGGTTCCGCGAACGGCGGCGCGCCCCAGAAGACCCTCAAGAAGAGCGTCGTGGCATGCGGCCTGGGGCTGCATTCGGGCGTCAACACCGGCGTCATCCTGCACCCGTTGCCGGAGAACAGCGGCATTCACTTCGGGGGCATCTCCGGCGACGCCACGGTCCCCGCCCACCTGGACTTCGTGCGCTCCACCGATTTCGCCACGTCGTTGCGCCGCGGCGCCGTGGTGGTGGGCACCGTGGAGCACTTGATGGCGGCCCTTTACGCCTACGGCATCACCAACCTGTTGATCAAGATGTACGGCGAGATCCCCATCATGGACGGCTCGGCCATCGAGTTCTGCCGCCTGATCGAGGAGGCCGGGGTGGAGGAGCAGGAGGCGGCGTGCCCCGAGATCGTCATCGATCGGACCCTGAGCGTGACCGGAGACGGGCCGGAGGAGATCCTCATCGAACCGGCCGACGTCTTCACGGTGGACTACCGCCTGCGGTATCCGAGTCCCGTGGGGGCTCAGGAATACGTCTACGTCCACGGCGGAGCGGCGTCGTTCCGGGATGAGATCGCCCCGGCGCGGACCTTCGGCTTCTTGCGCGATTTCGAGAAGCTCGAACGGATGGGCTTGATCAAGGGGGGCCGCCTCGGGAACTGCATTCTCATCGACGACGAGCGCGTGATCAACACCTCCCTGCGCTTCGACGATGAATTCGTGCGTCACAAGATACTGGATATCGTCGGCGACTTCTCGCTCATGGGCCGTCCCATTCGCGGCCGCGTGCGCGCGCGGATGACGGGTCACGCGGACAATGTCGCGCTCTTGCGGCGCGTCGCGGAAACCTACGGCCTCCCCGGGTTCGAGACCGGCGCCGGCGCCCACGCCGCGGCGGAGCCGGCGCGCTGACTCTTCCCGGAACAGGGGGTCCTCGGACAGGAGCCTAGTTCCCGGTAAGCCCGAGCAGGCGCGCGTAGGCGTCGGGCAGGGGCGTCAGCCTGCGTTCACGGCCGAGGCACGCGTGCTTCGTCCAGCCGGACGCCAGCGCGGTGCGGTCTCCCTCCAGGCCGATGCGATAATGGAACCTCACCGCCACGGGGCTGAGCGATTCGATGGTGGTCTCGATCCACAGCAGGTTGTCGTAGAGGGCCGGTTTGCGGTAACGGCACTGGACTTCCGTCACCGGGAAAAAGATCCCGTCGCGTTCCGCCTGGTCGTAGGGAATGCCCGCCTGGCGCATGAACTCGGTCCTGCCGATTTCGAACCAGCGGAGATAGTTGGCGTAATAGGCGACACCCATCTGGTCGGTGTCGCCGTAGATTACCCGGTAGGTGGTGATGTTCTTCACGAGGCGCGTCGTCTCGGAAGGGCGGCCTGTACGCCGGATGGGAGACGGGAGGCGCCGGTCAGGCGCCGGCCTGGCCCCCCGGAGGGTTGTTCTGGTTGCGGTCCCAGCGATCGATGCTGGGAACCTGAACGTCCATGGAGCCGTCGCCCCGGATCACGCGGAAAGTGATGACGTCGCCGGCCTGTTTCTTCCACACCTCCCGGTAGAGCTGGGGCCGGGTCTGTACCTCCTGCCGCTCCACGGCCAGGACGATGTCGCCCTGCTTGAGCCCCGCTTTCTCCGCGGGTCCGGACGGGGTGACTCCGGTGATGAGCACGTGACCGCCCATGGCCTGTGAGTAGAGCCCGAGCCAGGGCCGCGCGGGGCGACTGCGCACCCGGCCCAGGTTTCGCAGCTCGTCCGCGTCCCGAAGGTAGTACTCCACCGGGATGGCCATGGTGAATTTTCCGATGTCGTTGAGGTTCAGCGAGACGACTCCCAGCAACCGTCCGCGGGAGTCCGCCAGGGTGCCGCCGCCGAAGCCCGGATTGAAGGCGCTCACACGGATGGACTTCTCCAGCATGTACTCCCACTGTCCGTCGTAGCCTTCCAGCGACGTCACGTTGCCGTCGCTGACGCGCCGGTTGTGCTGTCCGCTACTGGCGATCATGAAGGCCGGCTGCCCCACGGTCAGGGTCTCCGCCGGGCGCAGGAAGGGCAGGTCGTGGGCGTCGATCTTGACCAGGGCGATGCCGCTGTCGAAGTCCTGGGCCATGAGCTGCCCGGGGTATTGCTTCCCGTCCGCGAGCGTCACGGTGATGGAGTCGGCGCCGTTGACGACGTAGTTGACCGTGAGAATGACGCCGTCGGCGTCGACGATCGTCCCCGAGCCCATGCGCTCGGTGCCAAGGTTCCGCGCGGAAGGATGCTGTGCCGGCACCGTGGTGTTGAGGTCTGCCGTGGCGAGCAACACCGCGTGCACGAGTCCGAGACGGGCGTTCACGCGTCGCCTCCGACGCAGTTGCGCCAGCGGGCGCGGCCTCGACGCCCGGCGTTCCGGAGATGCGGGGAAAATCTCACGGACTCATGCGTTAGCAGAAACGATTCACGTACACAAGGCGCGCCCGTGCAGGGGCTCCGGAGATTGACAGGCTTGATGCCTGCCAGCTATGAAGATCGTTTGACTGGAGCCGCCTTGAAGATCCCTCTTAGCCGAATCGAGACCGTACCCAGGGAGACCCGCTTCACCGAACCCCTCGACATCGTTGGGGAAGAAGCCTGGGCCACGGTCCGCTTCCCGTCGCCGGTCCAGGTCGACGTCACCTACTATCGGTCGGGACGGGAAATATTCTTCCACGGGAGCCTCAAGGGAGCGGCGCGAGCCGAGTGCGGCCGCTGCCTGGAGGATTGCGGCTTCATTATTGAAAAATCCTTCGACTTCGTATTGACCCCGGACCCCCTTCCGACTAATAAGAACATGGAGCTTACGGCGGACGAAATGGGCTTGAGCTTCTACACCGGGGAGGACATCGACCTCTCGCCCTTCGTCCGTGAGCAGACGTTGCTCGCCCTGCCCCTCCGGCCCCTGTGCAGTGACAATTGCCGCGGCCTGTGCCCCGACTGCGGCGCCGAGTTGAACCGGACCACGTGCGGGTGCACGTCGCCGGGGGATCTCCGCATGGCCGTTTTTCGCAACCTCCGGCCGGACCGGCCGTAGCGCCGGCACGCCGGCAAACACAGGATGAAGACATGCCCGTACCCAAGAGAAGAACCTCCAACAGCAAGCGCAACAAGCGCCGCGCCCATGACGCCATCGCGGTCCCGCAGTGGGTCACTTGCTCCCGCTGCGGCGCGGCGATGCTGAGGCACCGGGTCTGCGCGGCCTGCGGCTACTACAAGGCGCGGCCGGTCACGACCGGCGAAGACACCTAGGGTGCTCTCGAGTGCGCCTGTCCCCTGTGCGTGATGCGGCGGATTATCGTTGACGCGATGGGCGGTGACCACGGCCCGAGTGTCGTCGTGGACGGAGCTCTGGAGGCGGCGGAGGAGTATGGGGTGGAGGTGACCCTGGTCAGCCAGGGGCACGCCGTGGAGTCCGAGCTGTCGAGCCGCAAGTACGACCCGGCGGCCGTACGCGTGCTGTCCGCGGCGACGTTCATCGGCATGCAAGACTCGCCCAGCCGCGCCCTGAAACAGAAGGATTCCACCATGAGGGCCGCCTTCGACCGGCTGAAGGCCGGGGAAGGGGACGCGGTGGTAAGCGCGGGGAATTCCGGGGCCATGTTGGCCATCGGCATGTTCGTACTGGGGCGGTTGCCCGGCGTGGACCGGCCGGCGATCCTGGCGGTGAGCCCGTCCCTGTCCGGCGGCACCGTGCTGGTGGACGGGGGTGCCAACACCGACTGCAAGCCCCGGCAACTCGTGCAGTTCGCGCATATGGGAGCCATTTACTCGGAGAAGATTCTCGGCATCGCCCGCCCGCGGGTCGGTGTCCTGAGCAACGGCGAGGAGGAAAGCAAGGGCAATGACCTCACGCGCGAGGCGCTTGGCGAGTTGCGGGGTTCGGACCTGAACTTCGTGGGTTACGTGGAGGGCCGGGACATCACGAACGGCCGGGTCGAGGTCGTGGTCTGTGACGGCTTCACCGGCAACGTCGCGCTGAAGACCATGGAGGGTCTCGGACAGTTCGTTTCCACGGTGCTCAAGGAAGCGTTCCGCAGCAGCCTGTCGAGCCGCCTGGGGTACCTGTTGAGCCGAGGCGCCATAAGACGCGCCTACGACCGTCTCGACTACGCGCACTACGGCGGCGCGCCGCTGATCGGCTTGAACGGCATCGCCATCGTCGCGCACGGGGGCTCGTCCGCGAAGGCCATCAAGAACGCCGTGCGGGTCGCGGCCGAGGCCGTCTCGCAGGACGTCAACAGAGAGATCGTGAGCGCGCTTGGTTGAGAACGGTGAAGGAGCAGACTCGAACCGCTTTCGTCTTTCCCGGGCAGGGTTCCCAGTACGTGGGCATGGGCCAAGCCTTGTGCGACCGGTTCCCCGAGGCCGCGGCCGTCTTTGAAGAGGCGGAGGATGCCTTGGGTTTCGGCTTGCGGGAGCTCTGCTTCCACGGTCCCGAGGCCGACCTCAACCGAACGGAAAACACGCAACCCGCGATCCTGACAGTGTCCGTGGCGGCGCTGCGGGTGCTGGAAGGCCAGTGCGGTCTCAAGCCCGCCTGGGTGGCGGGGCACAGCCTCGGAGAGTACAGCGCCCTGGTGTGCGCGGGCGCGCTCGGGCTGGCGGACGCGGCGCGGGTGGTGCGGGAGCGGGGCCGTCTGATGCAGCAGGCCGTACCCGAGGGCGAGGGCGGCATGGCCGCCATTCTCGGGCTGGAGGCCGCCGCCGTGGAGGGGATCTGCGCCGAGGCGGCGGACGGCGAGGTGGTGGCCCCGGCCAACCTGAACGGCGGCGGGCAGGTGGTGGTGTCCGGCGCGTGCGCGGCCGTGCGACGGGCCGCCCAACTGGCACGCGAACGGGGCGCGCGCAAGGTGGTGGAGCTGGCGGTGAGCGCGCCGTTCCACTGCGCGTTGATGAAACCCGCGGCCGAGGGTTTGCGCGAGGTGCTGGAGGCCGTGGCGGTGCGTCCCTTGTCGGTGGGAGTCGTCACCAACGTCGAGGCGGCGGTGAACGCGGACCCGGCGCGGGTGAAACCCCTGCTGGTGGAGCAGGTGGTGGCGCCGGTTCGCTGGGACGAGTCGGTGCGCGCGCTGGTGGAGCTTGGTTGCGAGCGCGCCGTGGAAATCGGTCCCGGCAGGGTCCTCTCGGGACTCATCCGACGCATCGACCGGGGCGTGCACAACCTCCACGTGGAAGCGCCCGAGGACGTGGACAAGCTCGTGACGGAGCTGGGGGCCTGACGGGCATGGCGGCGGCACCGTTGGCGGACAGAGTCGCGCTGGTCACGGGCGGGAGCAGGGGCATCGGACGGGCGGTGGTCCTGTGCCTGGCCGGGCTGGGCGCCCGGGTCATCATCAACTACCGGGAGAACCACGCGGCGGCCGAGGAGGTGCTGGAAGCAGTTCTGAGCGACAACGGTCGCGCCGAGTTGGCACCCTTCGACGTGGGACGGGCGGACGAGGTGGAGGCGGCCGTCAAGGGGATCATTGACGGGCATGAAAAACTTGATATTTTAATCAACAATGCGGGTGTGACCGGCGACGGTTTGTTGCTGCGCCAATCGTCCCCGGACTGGGATCGGATCATCGACGTCAATCTGAGAGGCCTGTTCCACTGCACCAAGGCGGCCGCGAGGAGGATGATCCGGCAACGGTACGGACGGATCGTGAACCTGACCTCGGTGGCCGGGCAAATGGGAAACGTTGGCCAGTCGGTTTATGCTGCTTCCAAGGCGGGCATCGAGGGGTTCACCAAGTCCATGGCCCGGGAACTCGCGCCGCGCGGCATTACCGTCAACGCGGTGGCACCGGGCTTCATCGAAACGGAGATGACGGCCAGCCTGAACGAGGAAACCCGCGGCCGTTATCTCGAGGCGATTCCCCTGGGACGGTTCGGCGGCGGCGACGACGTTGCGCGAACCGTGGCTTTTCTGGCGGGACCTGGGGGCGAGTACATCACCGGGCAGACCATCGCGGTCAACGGCGGCCTGTATATGTGACTTTGGTGATTTTGCCACCGGCGGAGAGCGCGGGACACCCGTCATCGCGAATACGAGCACGGATACGAAGAGGAGGGTACAAGATGGCGACAGAGGTCGAGGCGAGGGTCAAGGAGATCATCTGTGAGCAACTGGGAGTGAGCGACGGAGAAGTCAGTCCCGAAGCCTCGTTCATCGAGGATCTGGGGGCCGATTCTCTGGACATCGTCGAGCTGGTCATGGCGTTGGAGGAAGAGTACGAGATGGAGATCTCGGACGAGGACGCCGAAAAGATCAAGACCGTGCAAGACGTCATCGACTACATCGTGAGCCACCGATAGCGTCCGGGACGTGCGTTCGCCGCGCGGTCTCATCCGCCCGGCGGGAACGTGCCACGCCTATGAAAGGGCATGGGTGACCCTTTGGTCGCGCCATGCCGCTCAACGACGAGGAACAGAGAGTGATCTCAGCCAGCCTGGAACAAGTCGATCCCGAGGTGTTTCAAGCGATCGCCGACGAGAGCGAGCGCCTCGAGTCCAACCTGGAGTTGATCGCGTCCGAGAATGTGGTGAGCGAGGCCGTGCTCGAGGCCCAGGGCTCGCTCATGACCAACAAGTACGCGGAGGGCTATCCGGGGCGGCGCTACTACGGTGGCTGCGAGTACGTGGACGTGGTGGAGCGTCTGGCGGTGGAGCGGGCCAGGGAGCTGTTCGGCGCGGAGCACGTCAATGTCCAGCCGCACTCGGGTTCCCAGGCGAACATGGCCGTCTACTTCGCCGTGCTGAACCCCGGTGACACCTACCTCGGGATGAACCTTTCCCACGGTGGGCACCTGTCCATGGGGAGTCCCGTGAACTTCTCCGGGCGGCTTTACAACGTGGTGCCCTACGGCGTCTCGGAGGAAACCGAGACCATCGACTACGACGCGTTGGCGGATCTGGCCCGCGAGCAGCGCCCGCGCCTCATCGTGGCGGGCGCGAGCGCGTATCCGCGCACCATCGACTACCCCAGGTTCCGCGAGATCGCGGACGAGGTGGGAGCGCTGCTGATGGTGGACATGGCGCACATCGCCGGACTGGTCGCCGCCGGCTGCCACCCGAGCCCGGTGCCCCACGCGGACTTCGTCACCACCACCACGCACAAGACCCTGCGGGGGCCGCGCGGGGGCATGATCCTCTGTCGCGAGGAACACGCCAAGACGCTCAACAGCCGGGTGTTTCCGGGCATGCAGGGAGGCCCCCTCATGCACGTCATCGCGGCCAAGGCGGTAGGTTTGAAGGAAGCCGCGACCCCGGAGTTCGCCGACTACCAGCGGCAGATCGTCGCCAACGCCAAGGCCCTGGCCGGCGCGCTGATGGAACGCGGCTTTCGCCTGGTTTCCGGCGGCACCGAGAACCACCTGATGCTGATGGACCTGCGGGACTCCGAACTCACGGGCAAGCTCGCGCAGGACACTCTGGAGCAGGCGGGAATCACCGCCAACCGCAACACCGTACCCTTCGACAACCGCTCGCCGTTCGTCACCAGCGGCGTGCGCATCGGCACCCCGGCCGTCACCACACGCGGCATGAAGGAGCCGGAAATGCGGCTCGTCGCCGAGCTGATCCAGCGCGCCCTCTCCCACGTCGGAGATGACGCCGGACTCGCCGCCGTCGCCGCCGACGTGCGGGCACTGTGCGAGCGCTTTCCCGTGTACCGCGGAAAGACGGCGGTTCCATGAAATGCCCCTTTTGCCGCCAGTCCAACAGCCACGTCATCGACTCCCGGCTGGGGAAGGACGGCGAGATGATCCGGCGGCGGCGGGAGTGCATGGTGTGCTCGCGCCGCTTCACCACCTACGAGCGCGTGGAAGAGGCCATGCCCATGGTGGTGAAGAAAGACGGACGCCGGGAAGCCTTCGACCGACTCAAGATCATCAACGGACTCAAGCGCGCCTGTCAGAAGCGTCCCGTCAGCATGGACGCCATCGAGGCCATGGCCGACAGCATCGAGCGCGGCCTCCAGGAACGCGGCGAAAAGGAGGTCCCCGGCTCCATCATCGGCGAGGCCGCCATGCGCGAGCTGCACGATACCGATGCGGTGGCCTACGTCCGTTTCGCCTCGGTCTACCGTTCCTTCAAGGACCTCAACGAGTTCATGGCCGAGTTGGAGGACCTCCTCAACCAGCGGAGCAACCGCGCCACGCCCAAGCCGCCGCGCAAGGCGGGAACTCCGCGCAAGGTGCGGCGGAAGTCCGCCGGTGCCGGCAACCCTCCGACCTCCGCTCCCTCCGGCAGCGAATCGGCATGAGACGCGCTTCAAGGCGAGCGACGGCCGCGCACGCGCGGGCAACCGTACTCCCTGGCCGATCGAAGCTCCGTCCGCCGGTCCTCGGGCGCGCCCTCGGGCAGGTGTGAGCATGGAACCGTGGCCGTTGGTTTCCCCGACTCAGCCATGAACGTTTCCGCGCACAGTGATGAGCGTTACATGGGCGCGGCCCTCCGGCTGGCGCGCCGGGCGGCGGGCCGGACCAGCCCGAATCCCATGGTGGGCGCGGTGGTGGTGCGTGACGGGCGTGTCGTGGGGCGCGGCCATCATGCCCGGGCCGGCGCGGACCACGCGGAGGTGGCCGCCCTTCGCGACGCCGGAGCGGCGGCGCGCGGCGCCACGCTCTACGTCAACCTGGAGCCCTGCAGCCACTTCGGACGTACGCCCCCATGCGCCCGCGCCGTCATCGAGGCAGGTGTCGCACGGGTGGTGGCGGGCATGATCGACGCCAACCCCGCGGTGGCGGGCCGTGGCGTGCAGGCTCTGCGCGATGCCGGTATCCGCGTGGATGCGCCGGTGCGGGAAGAGGAATGCCGCCGGCTCAACGAGGCCTTCGTCAAGCACGTCACCCGTGGGCTGCCCTTCGTCACCCTCAAGCTGGCGGCCTCCCTGGACGGCCGCATCGCCACCGCCACCGGAGACTCCCGCTGGGTCACCGGACCGGCCGCGCGCCGCTACGTGCACCGCCTGCGCAACGAGCTGGATGCCGTATTGGTGGGCTCCGGCACCGTGCTCGCCGACGACCCCCAGCTCACCTGCCGCCTGCCGGGCGGACGCGACCCGTTGCGCGTCGTGCTGGACCGGCGCCTGCGCACGCCCCTCACCGCCAAGCTGGTCACCCAGCCGCACCCCGAGAGGACCGTGCTGGTCACCGGCAACGACGCCCCCGCGGACCACGGCAAGCGCCTGCAAGACCTCGGGGTCCAGGTGTGGCGCTTCCCCGTGAGCCGCGGCCGCATCTCCTTCCGGCGCGTGCTGCGGAAGCTCGCCCGCGCGGACGTCCTCAGCGTCCTGGTGGAAGGCGGCGCCGTGACCGCGGCCCGCGCCATTTCCGAAAAGGCCGTGGACAAGGTCCTGTGCTTCTACGCCCCCAAGTTCATCGGCGCCGAGGGCCTCCCCATGGTGGGCGACCTCGGCATCGAGCGCATGCGCCAAAGCCCGCGGCTGGAAGCCCCGACGGTCCGGAGGCTGGGCGAGGATATCCTGGTGTCGGCGTACCTGTGAGGCAACTTCCTGCGATGCTCTTGTTCCAAGGTCGTGACTGTCGCTCTAGTGACACCACTACTGGTATTGAATGGGCATTTGCAGTCGATTTGAACGGTTGTTATATCACTTGGACTGAACGTTTGGAGTAACTAATGCCTGATTTCGAGCAAGGGTTCCGCGACGCTGAACGTGCTTCCGCGATGATGTTGGACGCGGTAGCGGAGCTGACAAAGCTGGCTAGGCAATTGCAGAAGGCGGCCCGGGAAGGTTCCATCGTCGGTATGAAGAGGGTTCAGGAGAGACTTGATGGCGCGTTGGCGTCCGTGAGCCAATCGACGTCCAATGCCACGCAATCCTGGCCATTCACGGATATCGACGAAGAGCAGTATCTCGGGGACAGTTACGTAGGGGAGTTGCGCCGTGTCGCTTCCGAGCGCGGGCTGACGATTCACGAACGGGAAGGTCGCTTGGTCTCTCATCCTTCCATCTTGCGTGTCATTCCCAGTGACCGGGCGGTTCGTGTCGACAAGAAGAAGGTTTCCACCATCCGCCCATCTTACTTGGTCGGTCTACTGCTAGGGAACCAGAAGAAGGCCGGCCGCTTCGAGTCGGCCCGGTTTCTTGAATCGCTTTACAGTGTCTACGTGGAGATTGTGCGCGACGTGTCCGCGGATTTGGCTGGTAGTGGAGGCTTCGGGACAGTCGTGCCGCTCGACCGCATCTACCGACTGTTCACATCCCTACCCGGCAGCAGTCGAGACTATGACCGTACCGACTTCGCACGAGACGTTTACCTCCTCGATTTGAATGGTCCCCGATCGACACGTAAGGGCGCCTCCGTTTCTTTTCCATCCTCCACGGGTGCGCGCAGTGCCAAGGGCTTGTTTACGTTCGTGGGTCCTGACGGCAACGATGTGGCGTATTACGGGATACGATTTTCCGGAGGCGGCTGATGTCGACAACCTTACCGTTACAGGAGTGGATGCGGTTCATTGACGATGAGTATTTGTCGTCCGGATTCATCAGGGACGGTGGTGCGGCGGTGAAGTTCGCAGTAACTCCCGAGCTATTGAAGTCGGCGCTCCAAGACACCGTGAGGCAGCGCTGCGACGAGGACGGCTTTGTCGTTGCCAGTCTGAACGCTGCAGAGTTGCGAGCGCACATGCCCCAGGACATTTTCTTCGGGCTGGCCCGTCAAGTCGATTGGCGACTTCTGGCCCGTCGTTTCATCCTTTGTTCGGCGGCGGAGAAGTCCTACTCCGTCGACGGTCTGGATGTCAACGCCTCCGACAATATCTTCGATGCTATTGCCGACGCTAACGCTCTGGAGAAGCGGCTGATCATACAGAACCTGAGGCCGATCATTCAGGACAAAGTCTTCAGGAACCCGAACATGGCCCGAGACTTCCGTGTGGCCATGTGCCACCTTTGCGAAAACGAGGATGTTCTGGAAAGCGGCTCCTACAACGCTCAGCCCATCCTCGATTGGTTGAGGGGAGACAACACTCGCGTCAGCAGCGTTCGTCCTTTCGCCATCTACAGCGGCATCAACCGAACGACGGCGCGATACTTCATCCAGTCCACGCTCTATTGGATCCAGTTTTCCGGCTGCGCAGGGACGGTGGTGTTGCTGGATAACTCACGGGTGACGCTGGCGCGCAACCCGAAGGACGGCCGCCGCTATTACAGTCGGGCCATGACCCTGGACCACTACGAATTGCTGCGCGAGTTTGTCGACGACAGCGATCGCTTGCCTGGGATGCTCCTATTCGTTTTGACCAACGACGAGTTTCTCGACGAAAGTCCAGCCTCCAGAGGCTACGGCGTATATCCGGCTCTACGCACCAGGATCATGAATGACGTGCGTGACCGAAATCTTGTCAATCCTGTGGCGTCTCTGGTCCGACTGTCGTGAGAAGCCCGTCAGTGATTGGGCTTCCGGGTCAGCGCTAGTCGCACATCCCGTGGTTCATCATCACTGAATGGAGGAGGAAACGGTGCCCACTGAACAGTCCGTGACAACCTGCCGGCGTGCTCTTGAAGCGCTCCGCAACGGCGTGCCAAACAGGGATGCCGTGAGCCTTCTCGGCTGCAACCAGCCAGAGGCGGAACGCCAGTTCGACGAACAGCTCACCAAGGCTGCCGATGGGGAGGCCCCGCCCGAGGATGCTCTCGGGATGCTCGTGTCGGGTGACTTCGGTGCGGGCAAGTCGCATCTTCTTACCTACCTGGAACAACTGGCCCTGTCCCGTGGTTTTGTCTGCAGCAGGGTCGCCGTCAGCAAGGAAACGCCACTCTACGACCTTGGCAAGGTGTACAAATCCGCCGTGGAGAACGGCCGGCTCCCCAAGCGTCGCGGCCGCTTAATCGAGGAGTTGGGACAGTCCCTGAATTTCAACTCTGCCGCCTACGCCCGTCTCTATGAGTGGACGAACCGAGCCGCAGAGGCCGGTATCTTCAATCGCATGTTTCCGGCAAGCCTCATGGTCTATGAGAGGCTGAATGGCGACCTTGATCTCCACTGGGACATCGAGCGGTTTTGGGCGGGCGAGAAAATCAAGATCTCGCGCGTGAAGGACGGCCTACGCCAGATCGGCCAATATCGGAATTATTCCTTTGGCGCACCTAAGGCAGCGGAGCTGCCGTCGCAGTGGCTGCGGTTTGCAACCCAACTGATCAAGGGCGCTGGCTACAAGGGTTGGGTCGTGCTGCTAGACGAGATCGAGTTGATCGGTTCCTACTCGCTGTTGCAACGGGGCCGGGCGTACGCGGAGTTGGCCCGGTGGATTGGCAAAGCGGTCGGAGAGAAGAATCCCGGGTTGGTCGTTGTGGGGACGGTGTCAGGGGACTTTGCCACCGCCGTCATTAGCACGGACGGCAAGAAGGATCGTGATTATGTAGGTCCGAAGATGGCATCCAGCCGGTACATGGAACTTGCTCCGCGCGCCGAGACCGGTATGCGGCTCCTGGAACAGGCGTGCCAAAAAGAACTGGGACGACCTGCCGAAGCTGACATGCACGACACGCTGGAGAAGCTTCGTCAAATTTATTCTACTGCCTACGAATGGGATGCTCCCCCGTTGGCAGCGAAGACCGCCGGCGATAGCCATCGTAACCGGATGCGTTACAGAGTAAGGGCAGCAATCAATGAGTGGGACCTGCGGCGGCTTTACCCTGGTGCAAAGCCTGAGATCGAGGGTGAAGAGTATCGCTTGGCGTACACGGAGGACCGAGACCTGGAACGCGGCTCTGAGGACGAGAGCACGGATTCCCTGTGATCGCGCCTGGAACTGAACCGTGTCTATCGCCGACGTAACCGAGACCCTAGGATCGGGGGTAGTAGCGTGGCTACGGTTCGTCAAGGACGAAGACGGCAACGGTATCCGAGCCGGACTGTTCCAAACGACGCCCAACGGCGCGCCTGTCAGTTTTCGTTTTACCCGGGCCAGGATGGGACGGCAGTCGGTCAACTCGGAGGTGATGTCACGGCTGAGCGACACTTTGTTCGGTGGCATGGAGCCTTGCCCTGTGCTGGTGCTCACCTTGGCGGCGGAGACGCCACGGGACGGAGTGATCCCCCATGAACCTTCCAGTGGCTCTTCAGTCTACCGCGTCGTGACGACGGCGGGCCTCAAAGAGAATCGTGAGGGGCGCCCCGGCGAGGTGCTGCGAACCACAAGGGTAGCTGTCGATGGGCAATCCGAGCACCTCGACGATGAGACAGTCTCACATCAACTCTTGAACCAAGTTCTATGTGGTGCCGATCCGACCGAGCCGTTCGAGCGCACCCGCCGCGGCCTGGATGAAGCGTTCGCGGATCCACATGTGCAGGCCCTGACCGCAACGTCGGGCCTTGTTGTCGTAGTCAGTCTGACGTCGTTGCAGGTCGCAGCCGAATCTTCCGAATCTCCCGGATCTCCGGGATACCGGGTTCCGGCGGAGAATGACGAAGAGGGCAACGCGATCCCACGAGATGGTTTGACGCTGGCGGAACGCCTCTGGGCGGTACTGGCAGCCCCCACAAGTGTACCTCGGGAATCTGAGGACCACTCATTGAGTTGGCCCGGCGAGTTGATGCCGTTTCAGAAGGACGGCGTGCGTGCGTTGTTGGAGAATGAGCGTTTGCTTCTGGCTGACGACATGGGCTTGGGGAAGACCGTCCAGGCCATCGCCGCCTTACGGATTCTTCAGATGCAGGGCGAGGTCAAAACGTGTCTCGTGGCCGCACCAGCCAGTCTTCTGGACCAGTGGAGGCGCGAGTTGGCGAAATGGGCTCCAGATCTCTCCGCCATCATTGTCCGTGGCGTCCCCAACGATCGCGACTGGCAGTGGAACGCCGACGTGGACGTTACTTTGATCAGCTACGACACGTTACGGGCGGACTTCAGCAGGGGACCGGAGTTGCCGTTGCGCGGACAAACCTGGGATTTGGTTGTTGCCGACGAGGCCCAGCGCATCAAGAACCGGAACGATACCAGTCGTGCCCTCAAGGGTTTGCGGCGGCGGCGTTCGTGGGCGCTAACGGGTACGCCTATCGAAAATCATGAAGAGGAGTTGGCCTCGATCCTGGAGTTTGTGGACCATGATGACGGCGGCTTGGTGAGCAGCTACTATCCGGGCGTGAGATTGCAGGCGCGGCATAGGGAGTTGCAGGTTCGCCGGAAGAAGGCCGATGTCCTGGCCGATCTCCCGCCAAAGCAGACGACCAAGGTGACAATTGACTTGAACCCGAGGCAGCGTGAGAGCTACGACAAGGCGGAGAAGGAAGGAATCGTGTATCTCAAGTCCCTGGGGACCGAGGTCGGCGTCGAGCACGTCCTTCAGCTCATCACGCGTTTGAAGCAGATCTGCAACGCAGATCCCAAGACGGGTGAGTCCAGCAAGCTCGCCGACATCCGAGAACGCTTGCTACAATTGTCGGCACAAGGGCACAAGGCGTTGGTGTTTTCCCAGTACACCAGCGAAGTGTTTGGGGTGACGGCTGCCGCACAATACCTGAGCGAATTTGGGCCGCTGTCCTTTACTGGCGCCATGAACGCAGAGGAAAGGGAGGCCGTCGTCCAGCGGTTCAAGGCGAACAGCGAGCACCGGGCGTTGGTGCTGTCCCTACGAGCCGGCGGCCTGGGGCTCAATCTGCAAGAAGCGTCCTATGTATTTCACCTCGATCGGTGGTGGAACCCGGCAGTGGAGCGCCAAGCAGAGGATCGCAGCCATCGTATGGGCCAACCTGTCAAGGTAAATGTGATCAAATATTCCAGCACCGGCACCATCGAACAACGCATTGACGAGATCCTGGAAAGAAAGCAAAAGCTGTTCGATGAACTGGTGGATGATGTGTCGTTGGATTTGTCTGCCCAGATGACGCGCGAAGAACTCTTCGGCCTGTTCGCGTTGGAAGCGACGGTCGCTTCACCCGGCCGCCGGTGAAGATCGCGCCACACCAGGCGTCGTGCCGTACCCCCTCATACGGCCTCAAGGTTCCAGCGGGTTCAGTGTGTTCACCCCTTCGAGGCTGGCGGCTTCGCATAGGCGAGTATCCGCGCAGACGAATGTCAGCGGACCAGGCACATCGTTCCGGACCACCAAACATCCCGCGAGCTGAAGCGCGTCGTAGGCCCTGAGCGGATGACGGTCGAGCAAGCGCGCCGCCTCCTCCATCACCGCCGACGTGCAGGGTTGAACGAGAAATGTCCCCGTCGCGTCTTCCTCGATCTGTTTGAGGACGCGGTCCGCGTCCGCACTCGGGACGTCGCCCTGACGTTGGCGGCGACGGATTGCGGACCTTGACTCAATCAAGGTGATGTCCAGGATGACCCCCTGTACGGCATCACGATCCGCCGTCAGGGCCACGACTCGGGCGCTTCCCTCCTCCTCGATGTAGAGTTTGACCAGCGCGCTGGTATCGAGATAGACGCTTGCCATGAGACCGGGTCAGCGTCTGTCCTCAATCACGGTATCGGAAATCGAGCCGCCCCGGATTCGGATTGGCGTGAATCTATTCGCCTGCCTTTGGGCTTCCGGTTGAAACAGGGGATGCCTTCGATTGGTCCGTATCGCAGTCACCGGATGGTGCGGCTGATTGGGGTTCGGGACTTGGCTGGTGAGGATCATGCGCTGGTCCGTCGCATAACGCAGCAGGGAATGGAGCGTGCCCGGATCACGCGTCCATTCGTGTCCGCTCGCGGGAAGTACTTGATCGCGAAACCACTTCAGACCAACGAAAGGGCGGGTGCCTTCAACTCTCCTGAGTTCGTCAAGAAATTGTTTCAATGGCTCGCCTAGTTCGGAAGGACCGGAGAATTCCTCGAAGTCTGGAATGCCAGCCGCGGTTTGGCTGTCGCCGTGCTCGATCTTCCCGACCGGAATGAAGCGGATCACCACCTCGCAACGGTCCGGGTCAAAGTAGCTGGCTGCTGCGTCGTCCCGGACTTTTCTGCCGCCATTCAGGTTGCGAATGCTGACTTGCGGATCATGATCTCCGACTGGGAGGTGTCTTAATCCTTCTAGTGACGGCGGCAGTGTTGCCGTAGTCAAGTTTGCGAGACCCTCCTCTATTTCTCGCTGTATATGGGCGATCTTCATCTAGCAATCTCCTTATAATGATTTAGATATTATCTCTAAAATATCGTGATTTTAAAGTAGGGTCAACACCCTCCGATCGGGTCTCGACGAAGGAAACCGGTTGTCGGAAAGGCTTGGGTTGGACTCAGACTCTACATCAGTCGCCTCAACTCGACCACAGGCGTGGATTCTGGTAAGCGTGTGGGACGGAGAAGCAAATCGACGACTCCGGACCCCACTAACGACCATGTTTACGGGACTCATCGAAGACGTTGGGAAAATCTCTCGCTGGCGCGCCGAGCCCGAAGGCGGCGCACTCACCTTCGAGAGCGCGCTGCCGGGGCGGGAGATCGCGCTGGGGGACAGCATCGCGGTGAACGGCTGCTGCCTGACGGTGGTCAAGAAAGCGGCCCGGCGGCTTACGGTGGACGTTTCTCCCGAAACGCTGAAGCGCACGAACCTGTCGGACCTCGCCGAGGGCGGCCGCGTCAACCTGGAACGGCCGCTGCAGCTCAACGACCGGCTCGGCGGGCACATGGTCACGGGACACGTCGATGCCGTGGGACAGATCACCCGCGTGGAGCCGAGTGGCGACTTCACCTCCTTCCGCTTCAGCGTCCCCGCGGCGGTCGGACGTCTGCTGGTGCCCAAAGGCTCCATCGCCGTGGACGGCATCAGCCTGACCGTGAACGAATGCACGTCGCGATCCTTCTCGGTGGCGATCATACCCTTCACGCTGGCGCATACGAATTTGCAGGACCGTGGTGTTGGTGATAGAGTCAACCTCGAAGCCGACATCATCGGCAAGTACGTTCAACAATTCGTGAAGGCCTATCGCACTCCGCCGCGCGCGCCGGAGAACCGGTGACGTGAACGGCGGCGTGAAACCCCCCATGTCTCTGACTCCCATCGAAGAAATTTCGGAAGAACTCCGTCAGGGTCGTCCGGTGCTGCTCGTCGACGAGCCGAGCGACGACGGCGTGGGCTTCGTTTGCATGCCCGCCGAAAAGGTGACCCCCGAGTCCGTCAACTTCATGCTGCGCCATGCACGGGGCGTTCTCTACCTGGCGCTGCACCCCTCGTACATGGTGCGGCTGGGTTTCCGGGCCGAGGAGCCCGCCAACCTGGTGCCGGGTCATGCCCCGGTAGGCGCTCCGGTGGGCGCCAACTCCGTTCTGGGTCTCGAGGTGTCCGCCGCCGGCAGGGCCCATACCATCCACGCATGCGTTCGCCCCGACGCGGGCTCCCGCGACTTCGTGATGCCGGGCAACGTGTTGCCGGTGCAGGCCGGCGAAGGCGGCGTGCTGGCGCGTGCTGGCGCGGCCGAGGCCTCGGTGGACCTGGCAACACTGTGCGGCCTGCAACCGGCGGCGGCGTTCTGCCAAGTGCTGAGCGAGGACGGGGCCGTCGCCGTCGGGCCTCGACTCCGTGAGTTCGCGCACGCGCATGACCTGCGCATGGTTTCCATCGTGGATCTCATCGCGCACCGCCTGCGCCGGGAAGCGACCATACGAAGGGTCTGGGAAGAAGACTTCCCGAGCATCCACGGCAGGTCCTTCAAGGCGATTCTCTACCGCACGAACCTCGATCCCTTCGAGCACATGGCCCTGGTCAAGGGGGACGTCAGCGGGTGCGACAACGTCCTCGTCCGGGTGCATTCCGAGTGCCTGACCGGCGACGTGTTCTCGTCGGAGCGCTGCGACTGCGGCGACCAGTTGCGCGCGGCCCTCCGCCTCATCGACCAGGAGGAGAGCGGTGCCATCGTGTACATGCACCAGGAAGGGCGCGGCATCGGCCTGACCAACAAGATCAAGGCGTACGCGCTGCAGGACCAGGGGCGCGACACCGCCGAAGCGAACCTGGAGCTGGGCTTCGACGTGGACCTGCGGGACTACGGGGTGGCGGCGGAGATCCTTCGCAATCTCGGCATCCAATGCATGCGCCTGTTGACCAACAACCCGCGCAAGATCGTCAGCCTGGAGGGTTATGGCTTGTCGGTGAGCGAACGCGTGCCCCTGGAAATCCAGCCCAACGACGGCAACGCGCGCTATCTGCGGACCAAGCGCGACAAGCTCGGACACCTCCTCACCCACATCGAGGGGGAATGAACACAGTGTCCCGAGAGGGCCGGCCATGCGAGTGATCGAAGGAAAACTGGACGCCACGGGGATGCGCTTCGGCATCATCGCCAGCCGCTTCAACAGTTTCATTACCGAGCGGCTTCTTCAGGGCGCCGTGGACGGCTTGAGGCGGCACGGCGCCGACGTGGACGGGAACGTCGATGTCGCATGGGTCCCGGGTGCCTTCGAGATCTCGTTCTGCGCTCACACGATGGCGGCCAGCGGCAGGTACGACGCGCTGATCTGCGTCGGCGCGGTCATCCGCGGCGACACCCCCCACTTCGACTACATCTGCGGGGAAGCCTCCCGCGGCGTGGGCAACGCCATGAACCAGCACGGCGTTCCCATTGCCTTCGGCCTGCTCACCACCAACACGGTGGAGCAGGCGGTGGACCGCGCCGGCGCGAAGATGGGCAACAAGGGGTTCGAGGCCGCGGTGACGGCCATCGAGATGGCGAGCCTGGGCAAGCAGCTCGCCTGACCCCGCGCAACGATTCCCCCGTCGATGGCAGGCATTCGCCGCAAGGCTAGGGAGCTGGCGTTGCAGGTGCTCTACCAGATGGAGATCACCGGCGAACCGGCCCCCACCGGTCCGGAAAGCTTCTGGGGCCACTTCCCGTCGCGCCCCGAGGCGCGGGATTTCGCGCAGCGCCTGATCGCCGGCACCTCGGCGCGCCGCGACGAGATCGACGTCCTCATCGGGAACGCCCTCGAGCACTGGAAGCTTGAGCGCATGTCGAAGGTGGATCTGATCATCCTGCGGCTCGCCACCTACGAGCTGCTCTTCTGTCCGGACATCCCGCTGAACGTGAGCATCGACGAAGCCATCGAGATCGGCAACCGCTACGGGTCGGACGATTCCCCCGCCTTCATCAACGGAGTGCTCGACCAGGTAGCCCATGCCAACGGGCTCAAGGAGATCGAGACCAAGGAGAGCGAGCGGCCGGAACCATGATCGAGAAGTACGACTTCTGGAAGATCGAAGAGAAGTGGCAGAGCGAGTGGGAGCGCGAGGACAGCTTCCGGGTGGGCGAAGACTCGCCCCTCCCCAAGTACTACCTGCTGGAGATGTTCCCCTACCCGTCGGGGCGCATCCACATGGGACACGTGCGCAACTACTCCATCGGCGACGTCATCGCGCGCTACAAGCGCATGCGCGGTTTCAACGTGCTCCATCCCATGGGATGGGACGCCTTCGGCCTGCCCGCGGAGAACGCGGCCATCGCCAACAAGGTGCATCCGGCCCGCTGGACCGTGGACAACATCGACTACATGCGCTCCCAGCTCAAGAAGATGGGCTTCAGCTACGACTGGACCCGGGAGCTGGCCACGTGCGACGCCGACTACTACCGTTGGGAGCAGTTGTTCTTTCTGGAGATGCTCAAGCGCGGTCTCGCCTACAAGCGCAGCTCGGCGGTCAACTGGTGCACCGGCTGCGAGACGGTTCTGGCCAACGAGCAGGTGGTGGACGGCGTCTGCTGGCGCTGCGAGCAGGAAGTGGTCATGCGCGAGCTGCCGCAGTGGTTCTTCCGCATCACCGACTACGCCGATGAACTGCTGGCGGCGTGCGACGATCTCGCGGGCGGGTGGCCCGACAAGGTCCTCACCATGCAGCGCAACTGGATCGGAAAGTCCATCGGCGCCGAGATCCGCTTCCCGCTGGTGGACCGGGAGAGCGACCTCACCGTCTTCACCACCCGTCAGGACACCATCTACGGCGCCACCTTCGTCTCACTGGCGGCGGAGCATCCGCTGGCCCTGGAACTCGCCGAGGGGACGCCGCAGCAACAGGCGGTCCAGGAGTTCGCCGGACACGTGAAGCGCATGAGCCATTCCCGGCGCGACGACGCGGAAATGGAGAAGGAGGGCGTTTTCACCGGCTCGTACTGCGTCAACCCGTTCACCGAGGAAAAGATCCCCATCTACGTGGCCAACTTCGTGCTGATGGAGTACGGCACGGGCGCGGTCATGGCGGTGCCGGCCCACGACCAGCGGGACTTCGAGTTCGCCCGGAAGTACGACCTTCCGGTGCGCCCGGTCATCCATCCGGCCGGGGCCACCCTGGCGGCCGAGGACATGACCGAGGCCTTCGTGGCCGACGGCGTGATGGCCGACAGCGGCCCCTTCAGCGGCTCGGGCAGCGCCGAGGGCCGCGCCCGCATCGCCGCCTACCTTGAGGAGAAAGGCTGGGGCAAGGGCACCGTCCGCTATCGGCTGCGCGATTGGGGCATCTCCCGCCAGCGTTACTGGGGCGCGCCCATCCCGGTGGTCTATTGCGACCGCTGCGGCATGGTGCCGGTACCGGCGGACGAGTTGCCGGTGCGGCTCCCCACCAACGTGGAGTTCACGGGGGCCGGGGGCTCGCCGCTGGCGAACCTCCCGGAGTTCCACGAGGCCGCCTGCCCCACGTGCAAGGGGACGGCCCGCCGAGAGACCGATACCATGGACACGTTCGTGGAATCGTCGTGGTACTTCGCGCGCTACGCCTGCCCCGACGAGGACCGGCAACCGCTGGACCGGGAGCGGGCCAACTACTGGATGGCCGTGGACCAGTACGTCGGCGGCGTCGAGCACGCGGTGCTGCATCTGCTGTACGCGCGTTTTTTCACCCGCGTCCTGCGGGACATGGGCTGGCTCGCCGTGGACGAGCCCTTCAGCAACCTGTTGACCCAGGGCATGGTCATCAAGGACGGCGCCAAGATGTCCAAGTCCAAGAACAACGTGGTGGACCCGGACGAGCTGATCCAGCGCTACGGCGCGGATACCGCGCGTCTGTTCACGCTGTTCGCGGCCCCGCCCGAGAAGGACCTGGACTGGAGCGACCAGGGCGTCGAGGGAGCGCACCGCTTCCTGAACCGGGTGTGGCGCTTCGCCATGCGCCACGGCGAGCGCCTGGCGGACGTCGCGGCCGATGCCGGCGCCGAGCCGGCGGCCGAAGGGCTCAAGGAACTGCGCCGGCGCATCCACTGGACCATCAAGAAGGTCACCGACGACGTCGAGCGATTCCACTTCAACACGGCCATCGCGGCCGTGATGGAGCTTCACAACGCCGTAAACGCGTTGAGCGAGGAAGAGCTTCGATCGGACGGCAATGCCGCGCTGGCGAAGGCCGCGCTGGAGACCGAGGTCGTGCTCATGGCGCCGTTCGTGCCGCACGTGGCAAGCGAGTTGTGGCAGCGCCTGGGACACCGCGAGTCCCTGGCGGACGTGGCTTGGCCCGAACACTCCGAGGCCGCCCTCGTGCAGGAGACCCGGCTCATCGTCGTCCAGGTGAACGGCAAGCTGCGCGGCAAGATCTCCGTGCCGGCCGACGCCGCCGGGGAGGACGTCGAGTCGGCCGCGCTGGCGGACCCGAAGGTGGCGGGCTTCCTGGACGGCCGCCCCATCAAGCGGGTCATCCAGGTGCCCGGGCGCCTGGTCAACATCGTGATCGGGGGCTGAGAGCTTGCCCGGCCGGCGCGCCTTGCGGTTGGCGTTGGCGCTGGCGGCGGCGCTCCTGGCGAGCGCCTGCGGCTACAGTTTCGTGGGTTCCGGCTCGGGATTGCCGGAGGGTGTCCGAACCGTATACCTCGATCGTTTCCTCAACAAGACCCGCGTCACCGGGCTGGAGCACGGGGTGGGGCTGGCGTTGCGGCGGGAGCTCGCCGGCGCGGAGCGGCCGCGGGTGGTGGACCGATTCGAGGATGCGGATGCGGTCCTTTCGGGAGTGATCCGGCACTACGGTACCCGGAACCTGTCGGTGGACGGAGCGGACCGGGTGCTGCAGTCGGAAGCTCGACTCGACGCCGAGGTCACCCTGCGGCGGCGGGCGTCGCGGGAAGTCTTGTGGCCGCGGCAGGTGGTGCGGTTGCGGGAAGTCTACGCGGGCGCCCGCGGGGCGGTGGTCCCCGGTTCCGGCGAATTTCTGCGCGACGCACTGGATGCCGCCGACGTCGGCCGTATGAGCGACGCCGTGATCGCGGAGAGTTCTCGAATGGCTGCGAGGGAACGGTTGCTGCTGCGGCTGGCTCGTGTCATCCGGCAGCGGATGGCGGAGGGGTTCTGACGGGTGCCTTGACGGCGGTCTACGAGGAAGCGGCCTGATGCGCCGCCCGCGCCAGCCGCGCCATCGTGCGCGAGGCCGTGTTGCGCTTGAGCACGCCCTTGAGCACGGCCTTGTCGAGCAGCCCGTTCACTTCCTTGATCTTCTCCGCGATGGCAGCGGGGTCCTTGCTCCCGATCGCCACCCGGGTCTTCTTGACCAAGGTGCGGACCCGGGAGCGAAACGCCTGGTTGCGCATATGGCGTTGCACGCTTTGCTTGTGCCGTTTGATGGCCGACTTGTGGTTCGCCAAGATGTACCTCCTAGAGTTTGTCTGTGTAGCACCGCATGAGTGAGGAGTCAACGGCGAGAGAGCTGGGCCGGGTCGCGAAAGCCACGGGGATCGTGGGCTCGATGACCCTGTTGAGCCGTTTCTCCGGCCTTGCCAGGGATATCGTCATCGGCTACCTGCTGGGGGCGCGGAGTTCCGCCGACGCATTCTTCGTCGCCTTCCGGATTCCCAACCTGTTGCGGCGGTTGACCGCCGAGGGCGCCTTGTCCGCCGGCTTCGTGCCGGTCCTGTCCCAGATCCTCGCCAACCAGGGGCGCCGGGAAGCGATCGAGGCGAGCCGCGTGCTCATGACCTTCGCCGTGCTCGTCCTCCTGGTGGTGACCGCCGCCGGCGTGCTCTTGCCGGGGCCGTTGACCTGGCTGTTCGCACCGGGTTTCTCCGCCGCGCCCGAGAAGTTCTCCCTCACGGTCCGGCTGGTCCGCATCATGTTCCCCAGCATCTTCTTCCTGAGCCTCGTGGCGCTGTGCATGGGGTACCTGAACACGTTCCGCCACTTCATGGCGCCGGCGCTGGCGCCGGTGCTGCAGAACCTGTCCATCATCGCCGCGGCCTTTCTGCTGATCCCGCTGCTGTCGCAGCCGGTCATGAGCCTGGCCTACGGAGTCCTGCTGGGCGGGGCCGCGCAACTCGCGTTGCAGCTTCCTTTCCTGCGACGGCACGGCTTCTCCTGGATGCCCAGCACGAACTTCCGCAGCCCCGCGCTCTCCAGGTTTCTGTGGCTCATGGGTCCGGCCGTCATCGGCGCCGCCGTCTATCAGTTGAACGTGCTGGTCAGCACCATCCTGGCCTCGTTGCTGGAGCCTGGAAGCGTTTCCTATCTCTACTATGCTGACCGTTTGCTGCAGTTCCCGCTGGGGGTGTTCGCCGTGGCCCTCGGCACGGCCGCGCTGCCGAGCTTCTCCTCGCTGGCGGCGCGTCAGGACGTGGATGGGCTGCGCACGACCCTGGGCTACTCGCTACGGATGGTGAACTTCATCTCGCTGCCGTCCGCCCTGGGGTTGATGGTCGTCGCGGTGCCCGCGTTCTCCCTCCTGTTCCAACGGGGCGCGTTCGGCCCCGCCGACGTCGCCGCCAGCGCTCGCGCGCTGATTTTCCTGGCACTGGGCCTGTGGGCCATCTCCGCCACGCGCGTTCTCGTGCCGATCTTCCACGCCATGCAGGATACGAGAACGCCGATGCGGGTGGCGCTCTGCACCTTCGTGTTGAACTTCCTTCTGAGTCTGGCCTTGATGGGACCGGTGGGAACGGCCGGGGCAGGCAACGCGTTCGCCGGGGCGGTGGCGGGCCTCGGCGGGAGTATCGGGGTGCTGAGTCTGTCCTACGCCGGGCTCGCGTTGGCCAACTCGCTGTCGGCGACGTTCCAGTTCGCGGTGCTCTTGTGGCTCATGACGCGGCGCCTCGGGAGCTTCGCCTGGAGAGACTACGGGTCGTCCCTTTGGCGCAATTTCGCCGCCGCCACCGTTATGGCGGGCTCCCTGGCTCTGGTGGCGGGACGGGTTCCGTGGGGATCGGCGACGTTGTTCGCGCAGATTCCCATCTTCGTGGGGCTGCTTGCGGGTGGAGTCGTGCTTTACGCTGCGGCCGCCAATCTCTTGCGCAGTCCGGACTGGCCGCTCGCTCGGAAGATGGGAATCTCCTTGCTCGAGAGACTCCCGATCCTCCACGCGAGGAAGTGAGGTGACGTGGGGTTGTAAGCGTGTCCGCTTACTTCGTCATGGACTTTTCGAACGCGGCCTCTGCCTTGGCGGCGGCGCGCTCGGCGCGTTCCGCGGCGGCTTCGGCCCGAGCGGCGGCCTCGCCGGCCTTCGCCGCGGCGGCTTCAGCCTGCTTGGCAGCGGCCGAGGCCTTGTCGGCGGCGGCATTCGCGCCCGAGCCCGCGGTCTCCGCCGCCTTGGTGGCGTTCTCCACCGCCTGGACGTTTACCTTGTAATCCGGATGCTCGTGTTCGGGAATACAACCGGTGCCGAGCAGTGCGACAGCGGCCAATGCGACGGCGGATTTTCCGACCAAACTGGCGAATTTCGTTGAAACCTTCACAGGTGCCTCCTTCTGGAACGTCAATTATATGGCGTCGCGTTAAGGGTGACGTCGATTGCGCGCAATCTTAGCTTGTATCCTCGGAAAACTCAACAGTTTGTTCTCAATAATGGCGCGTATGCCTCAACAAAGACCGATATTGCCTTTTTCGTCGCGTGGCGTCCGGGGATCTGATAACAGAAAGGAGGCCCGGACTCGAAGTCCCGCGCACGGAGGGAGTCCGGCGCGCCGGCCGTTGGAACGCCCCGCACATGACCGACGATCCGATCCTACCCACGTTCGTCCACCAGTTGGAGCGGACACGCTCGTGTCTGGCATGGTCGCTGGCCGCGGTGTTCGTTCCGTTCGTTGTGGGCTTCCTGCTCGCGCCGCAACTCTTCGAGATCCTGGTGGAGCCCCTCAAGAGCCGGCTTGAACCAGGGCAGAGCCTCATCGGTACCGGCGTGGCGGAGGTCTTCTTCGTCGAGATCAAGGTGGCGTTCCTGGCCGGCGTGCTTGCCGGAAGCCCGATCATCTTCCTCCAGTCGTGGCGCCTGCTGGCGCCGGTGTTCGGTGCCGAAGGCAAGAACGGCTACATGGCGGGCTTCGTCGGCGCGACCACCGTTTTTTTTCTTTCCGGCGCGCTTTTTTGCTACGAGACCGTCCTGCCGGTGGCGTTTCTGTATTTTCTCGACCAATACGGGTCGCTGCAGGTGAACCCGGAGATCCGCGTCTCCGAGTATTTCTCCTTCTTCTTCCGCATCGTCGTGGCCTTCGGCGTGACCTTCCAACTGCCGGTGTTCTCGTTCTTCATGGCGCGCGCCGGGATCTGGAACCACCGCTTCCTGTGGCACCATTTCCGCTACGCCGTCTTGGTGATGTTCGTCCTCGCGGCGGTGTTGACGCCGCCGGACGTGGTTTCGCAGGTGCTCCTGGCGGGGCCGCTCATCGGCCTCTACCTCCTGAGCATCGGCGTGGCGTATCTATTCGGGCGCAAGTTGTAACGACCGCAAGGCGGCGGCCGCACCGGGATCACGTCAGTTCGCGTAGTCCGGTTCTTCCCGGTCGAGAATGCGTTTCAGGGCGGCGAAGTGGTGCACGGCCGCCACATTCTCGCCTTCCCCTCGTTGGCGTCGCAGCAGGTCCATGGCCTCGCCCGTGATGCGTTGGAGCGGGTGTCCTCCCGTTTCCGCCAGCACCTGCACCTTGCAGGCGCGTTCCAGGAAGTAGAGCCGGTCGAAAGCCTCCGCGACGGTCCTGCCGGCGGTGATCACGCCGTGATTGGCCATGAAGAGCACGTTCTTGTCGCCCATCACCCGCGCGATGCGGTTCCCTTCCGTGCGGTCGAGCACCAGAGCGTTGTAGTCTTCGAGGTAAGCGACGTCGTCGTCGAACCGGCTGCTCACCTGGTGCACCATCTCCAGGCGTCCGCCTTGGCGGCAGGCGATGGCGCTGGCATAGGGCATGTGGGTGTGCAGCAGGCAACGGAACCCCCGCGGGTTGGCCTGGTGCAGTGGCGCGTGGATGTGCAACGCGGTGGGCTCCACCTCGTGTTCGCCTTCGAGGCGGTTGCCCTCGAAATCCACCAGCAGGAGGTTGCCGGCCGTCACTTCCGTCCAGTGCAGCGGATAGGGGTTCAGCAGCATCAGCGCGTCCTGGCCGGGCAGGAGCAGGCTGAAGTGGTTGTCGATGGCCTCGTGAAAGCCGTACCGCACCGCCAGCCGGTAGGCGGCCGCGAGATCCACCCGCGCCTGACGCGCCGCCTCCCGGTCGTACCACCGTGTTTCTTCGGGCTTCGCCATGTGTGCCTCCTTGCCGCCGGCCCTTGATCCATGTGTTGACGCAGGGCCGTGGAGGTGATTTGTAACAAATCGGCCGCACGGCGCAAAGGCATCCGAGTCCAATGCACACACTCGAACAACTCTACAGCAACTCGCTCGCGCTCCTCACGGACCTCTACCAGCTCACCATGGCGTACGCCTACTGGAAGTCCGGGACCGATACGAAAGAAGCGGTGTTCCATCTTTCGTTCCGCGAGAACCCCTACCAGGGAGGGTTTGCCGTGGGTTGCGGACTTGGGCACGTGGTCGGGGTGCTCAGCCGTTTCGGCTTCGATGCCAGCGATCTCGAATATCTGTCGGGGTTGCGCGGCAACGACGGCGAGCGCATGTTCGAGGACGCCTTCCTCGACTATCTGCGGGATGCGCGCTTCGCCTGCGACGTGGACGCGGTGCCGGAGGGAACGGTGGTGTTCCCGCACGAGCCGCTGGTGCGGGTGCGCGGCCCCATCCTTCAATGCCAGATCCTGGAGACGGTGCTGCTCAACATCATCTGCTTCCAGACCCTCATCGCCACCAAGGCGGCGCGGGTGTGCCAGTCGGCCCGGGGGGAGCCCGTGCTGGAGTTCGGGCTCAGGCGCGCCCAGGGTTTCGACGGCGCCCTGGCGGCGAGCCGGGCGGCGTACGTGGGCGGTTGTGCCGGGACCTCCAACGCCCTGGCCGGCAAGCTCTTCGACATTCCCGTCAAGGGCACCCACGCGCACAGTTGGGTGCTGTCCTTCAACGACGAGATGGAGGCCTTCGACACGTACGCCGACGCCATGCCCAACAACTGCCTTCTGCTGGTGGACACGTTCGACAGTCTGAACGGGGTGCGCAAGGCGGTGGAGGTGGGGCGCAGGCTGCGGGAGCGCGGCCACAAGATGGTCGGCATCCGGCTGGACTCGGGCGATCTGGCGTTTCTGAGCATCGAGGCGCGCCGTATTCTGGACGAGGCCGGCTTCCCCGAAGCCGTCATCGTCGGCAGCAACGACCTGGACGAGCACCTGATCGCATCTCTCAAGGAGGAGGGCGCGCGCATCAACGTGTGGGGCGTCGGCACACGGCTCGCCACCGCCTTCGACCAACCCGCTCTGGGCGGCGTCTACAAGCTGTCCTGCGTCCGTTCCGCGGGCAACGGCAACGAGTGGGTCAACAAGGTGAAGCTCTCGGAACAGGCCGTCAAGGTGTCGACGCCCGGCATCCTCCAGACACGGCGTTTTCGCCAGGGCGACCGGTACCTGGCGGATGTCATCTACGACGAGAACCTGAGTATCGCCGACGGCTGCACCATCGTCGATCCCATGAACATGACCCGCCGGAAACACATCGCTTCCGGCACCGAGCACCACGACCTGCTGGTGCCGGTGTTCCGTGGCGGCGAGCTGTTGTACGAGGTCCCCTCGGTGCACGCGGCCAGGGAGCGCACGCAGGCCGAGCTCTCGGCGTTCCACAACAGCATCAAGCGCCGGGTCAATCCGCACGAATATCCCGTCGGGCTGGAGGCGCACCTCCACGAGATGAAGACGCGGCTCGTGCTCCAGGCCCGCGGCGACAACGGAGTGACGGGCCGGTGACGGCAGGCGCGACGCCGTTCCAGGGATTCTCATGAAGACGCTGCAACAGCTTCGCGGCCTGCCCGCGCAAGTCGGCCGGGAACGCCTCCGGTTCCTGGGTTTCATCACCCTGGCGCACCTCGCCATCCACTGGTTCATGCAGCTCATCACCATGCTCCTTCCCACCCTCAAGGCGGGCATGGGGCTCAACGACGTTCAGGTGGGCGGCCTGTCCTCCATGCGCATGTTCGGCCAGGCCGCCCTGGACGTTCCGTCCGGAATCATGGCCGACACATGGGTGCGCCGGCGCGGGCTCATCGTGACCTCCTCGCTGGTGTGCATGGGACTCTGTTACTGGGTGTTGGGGGCGTTGCCCGGGTATGGCTGGGCGCTGTTCGCCGTGGCGCTCCTCGCCACCGGGACCACCCTGTTCCATCCCGCGTCGGTGGCCTCGCTGTCGAACCGGTTCCCGGAGAGCCGGGGCACGGCCGTGGCGCTCTACGGCATGGGCGCCACGCTGGGCAACACCGTCACCTACGTGACCGTGGGCTTCCTGCTGGCCAGCTTCTCATGGCAGGCCCTGGCGGAGAGCCAACTCCTGGTGGCGCTGGCGTGCGCCGGCCTGGTGTGGCTGTACGCCGCGCGCATGTTCGAGGGCGACGAGGTTCCGACCAAGAAACCCAAGCCGTTTCAGGAGCTCAAGGCGCTGGCGCGGAACCGGGCGATCCTGGTGGTGACGCTGGTACGAAGCTTCAATCAGATGGCGCGGCAGGTGACCATCACCTTCCTGCCCATCTACATCGTCGAGCACTTGGGCCTGTCCAACCCCGAACTGGGAATCTATATGACGCCCATGGCCGTGTCGGGCCTGATCGCCCAGCCCATCATGGGAGTTCTGTCGGACCGGCTGGGCCGCAAGGTGGTTCTGGCACCTTCGTTGGTGGCGCTTGCCTTCACTTACTTCCTGCTGCGATGGGCGCCCCCGGGCCTGGCGCTTGGGGCCGTCGTCTTCGCCATGGGGTTTCTCTTCTACACGGTGGCCAACGTGACCACGACGGTCGCGCTCGACGTGGCGGACAAGGAGAGTCAGGCATCTTCCTTCGGCTTGGTGTCCCTGGGCACGCACATCCTGGTGGTTCCGGCGCCCACGCTGGCGGGATATCTCAGCGAGCGTTTCGGCATCATGGCAGCGTTCTTCTTTCCCGGCGTGTGCCTGTTGGTGGGCGCGTGCCTGGTCATTCCCTTGAGGCTGCGCAGGGACTGAAACGACAGTGTCCTGCGCGACGTCACTCCCGCCCCCCCGGTTCGTCATTCCCCCCCCTGGTTCGTCATTCCCGCCCCCTGGTTCGTCATTCCCGCGAAAGCGGGAATCCATGGGTGGGGGCATGGCGCCCCCTTTGCCCGGCCCCACCCCGCCTGGATTCCCGCTTTCGCGGGAATGACGAACCAGGGGTCGGGAATGACGAACCGGGGGCCGGCAACGACCGCTTACGCGACACCGGACTTGTAACCTGCTGGTTCATGTGACTAAGTTTCTCACGTCAGTGACGGGTAGCCCAGATCCTACTGGAGGTTTGCCATGAGCGAGATTACCGTTGTCGATGCCGACGGCCACCTGATCGAGTCCATACCGGAGATGGCAGAGTACATGGTGGCGGATGCCAAGGAGTACGCGCTGCATCCGCCGCGGAACCGAGCGGGCGTGTTTCCGTCCATCGACGGGATGCACTACCCCGAGACCGAGGAGATGACCGCGGAGAGCCGCGTCCACCCGGTGCGGGCCAGCGACGAGCGCGCGGGCTCGGGCGAGGACATCTTCGAGTTCGTCAAGAAGGCGGAGATCACCGACTCGGTTCTCTACGCTACCGAGGGGCTGTCCCTGGGTTTCATCCAGCAGCCCAGCTACGCGGTCAAGGTGTGCCGCGGTTACAACGACTATGTGACGGAACGCTACCGCGGCATCAGCAAGCGACTCCATCCCATCGCGCTGCTGCCCATGCAGGATCCCAAGGCCGCGGCCGCGGAACTGCGCCGGTGCGTGAAGGAGCTGGGGCTGCTGGGCGGCATGCTTCCCTCCACCGGCCTGGGGCTGCATCTCGGCCACGAGTTCTACGCGCCCGTCTACGAAGAGGCGGCGGAGCTGGGCTGCGCGCTGGGAATTCACGGCGGCTCCAACCGCGGCGTGGGCCTGGATTCGTTCAGCAGCCGGCTGGGCTCCCGGCTGTTGCATCACCCGGTGCCGCTGATGATCGCGCTGGTGTCGTTCATCTACCATGGCTGGTTCGACCGCTACCCGACCCTCAAGGTGGCGTTCCTGGAGGGCGGGTGCGCTTGGCTCACCTGCATCGCCGACCGCATGGAGCGGGACGCGGAGCTGGAAGGACTGTCGTGCAAGCCGCTGCCCGAGTATGTCGCCAGCGGGCAGATCCTCATCGGCTGCGAGGGCAACGACGCGAGCCTGCCGTACTTGGCTCGGCGCGTGGGCATCGAGCCTTTCGCCTACTCCTCGGACTATCCCCACGAGGTGGACCTGCCCGCGGCCCGGAAGATGATCGAGGAGACGCGCGGCCACGCGGCGCTGTCGGAAGGGGACAAGGTCGCCGTCCTTGGGGACAACGCGCGCCGCTTCTACGGCCTCCACTGAGGCTCCGCCCTTCGCCCGCGGCCGGGGCGTGATCGTTCATCTTGCCCGCGTCACCAAGCGCTTCGGCGAGCGGGTGGCGGTGGACGAGCTGACCCTGAACGTGCCCCGGGGGGTCTGCTTCGGCCTGCTGGGCCCCAACGGGGCGGGCAAGACCACGACGCTCCGGATGATCTACGGCGTCACCCGGCCCACAAGCGGGGAGGTGCGCGTCTTCGGCATGGACGTGGCGCGGTACGTGCGCGCGGTGCGGCGGCGGCTGGGCGTGACGCTCCAGCAGAACGTCCTCATCGAGACCATCTCGCCGCGCGCCAACCTCACCGTGTTCGGCCGCTACCACCTCATGGACGGGGCGGACCTGGAGCGGCGGGTGGAAGAGCTTCTCGACTTCCTGGAGTTGCGCTCCCACGCGGACGTGCCGGTGGACAAGCTGTCCGGCGGCTATCAGCGCCGGCTGGCCGTGGCCCTGTCGCTGATGAACCGCCCGGAGCTGCTGATCCTCGACGAGCCCACCACCGGCCTCGACCCGGCGGTGCGGCTGGCCCTGTGGACGCGGGTGCGCGAGCTGCGCCAGCGCGGCACCACCGTGCTCCTGACCACCCATTACATGGACGAGGCCCAGCGGCTGTGCGACGTCGTTGCCATCATGTCCGCCGGCGACGTCATCGCCCAAGGGGCCCCGGAAGCGCTCATCGAGCGCTACCTGGCGCGCGAGACCGTGGAGCTCGACGCCACCCCCGAGGAGGAGCACACTCTCCTGCGCGGCCTCGATGAGAGCCCGCCGCGCTACCGCGCGGGCAACCGCACCATGCTCTACACGGAGGCCGCCGGCCCGTTGCTGGAGCGGATCCGCCGGCGCGCGGGGTTCGAGGACCGGGCGATGGTGGCGCGGCCCACGAACCTGGAGGACGTCTTCCTCTCCCTCACCGGCACGCGCCTCGAGGACGACGGGTGAACCTCTCCTGGCGGCACGCCCTGTCGGTGTGGCGGCGCAACGCCACCATGTACCGCCGGACCTGGAGATGGAACATCCTGCCGAACTTCTTCGAGCCGGTGCTCTACCTCGTCTCCCTCGGGGTGGGCCTGGGCGCCTACATCACCACCATGGGCGGCACTTCCTACATCCAGTTCCTCGCTCCGGGGCTCGTGTGCGTGGCCGCCATGAACGGCGCGAGCTTCGAGGTCACCTACAACATCTTCGTGCGCATGAACATCGAGAAGGCCTACGACGCCATGCTCACCCCCCCGATCCAGCCCGTGGACGTGGTGGCCGGCGAGCTGCTCTGGGCCATGACCCGTTCGTGCGTGTACGGCCTGTGCTTCGTCATCGTGGTGACCGTGGCCGGCCTCGCGCCGCTGCCCCAGGCTCTCTGGGTGCTGGCGGTGATCCCGCTCACGGGCTTCCTCTTCTCGGCCATCGGGCTGGCCTTCACCCTGCGCATCGCCACCATCGAGCTCTACAGCTTCTACTTCACCCTGTTCCTGACGCCGCTGTTCCTCTTCTCGTCGGTCTTCTTCCCCCTGGAAGAACGCCTGTCGGCGTCCTGGCTCTGGGTCGCCGAGTGCCTGCCGCTGCTCCACCCGGTACGGCTCGCCCGCGCCGCCTTCCACGGCCAGCCGTCCGCCACGCTCATCTGGGACGTGGTCTACATCCTGGGCCTGTCCACCGCGCTGGTGGCGTACGCCACGCGTCTGATGCAGCGCAAGCTGACCCAGTGACGATGTAGCCGCGCCCCCCCGAATCGTCATTCCCGCGGAAGCGGGAATCCAGGGGTGGCGAGGCGGGGAAACGCAGATGTAGTGCCCACCACCGCCCCTGGATTCCCGCTTCCGCGGGAATGACGATTCGGGGGTTTGGTGCCAATTCTTGCCCGGTCGACGTTTTGACACAGCCTGTTTCGCGGGGTTGACGACGCGAGGTGGCTCTGTCTCGTGAGTTTTGACACAGTCTGTTCCGCGGGAATGACGTATTCGAAATGATGGAGGTTCCCGGCGGCGCGGCCGGCTCATGCGTCGCCGGCGCCGCGGTACAGCGATGACTGTTTGTAGCGTCCGATGAAGAAGCGGGCGAGGACGCCGACGGCGGCGGTGGCGGGTATCGAGAGCAGCATGCCGACGAAACCGAAGAGGGCGCCGCCGGCGAGCAGGCCGAAGATCAGCCACAGGGGATGGACGGCGATGCGGCTGCCCATGACTCGTGGGGTCAGCACGTAGTCGGCCAGGACCTGACCCGCGAGAAAGATGCCCAGGACCACGGCGATGCGGATCCATTCCGGCCAGAACTGCAGCAGGGCGACCCCCATCGATGATACCAGTCCGAAGAGCGTTCCCACGTAGGGGATGAAGGAGAGGGCGCCCGTGGCCAGTCCGATGGTGAGTCCGTAGTCGAGGCCCGCGAGCGAGAGTGCGACGCCGTAGAAGGCGGCGAGCGCGGCGCAGACGATGACCGACCCGTGGACGAACCCTTTGAGCACCACGTCGATGTCGCGCATGATGCCGCGCACCGGGTCGGCATGGTCCCGGGGCAGCCAGTCGTCCACGGTTTGCACGATGCCGGGCCATTGCCGCAGCACGTAGAAGGTGGTGAGGGGGGTGATGGTCAGGAGGGTAGCGACGTTGACGACCGCGGCGCCGCCCCCGAGAACGCCCTTGAGCAGGGCGAGCCCCAGGGCGGCCATGCGCTGCAGGTTCCCGGCCATGGTCTGGTGCAGGCCCTCGGGCTGGTCGGCGCCGATGGCGTTGAGCGCCCGGGAAAGGAGCGGGCCGACGGCGTCGACGAGGCGCGCGACGAGGCCCGGAAGCCGCTGGAGCAGGTCCGCGGCCTGCCCGGCCACCGGCGGGATCAGCAGCAGCAACAGCACCAGGCCGGCGCCGAAAAAGCCGGCGCCGATGAGCACGGTGGCCGCCGTGCGGGAGCACCCCCGCCGTTCCAGCGCGGTGGCGGCCGGGTCCAGGGCGTAGGCCAGGGCGATGCCCAGAACGAAGGGGAACAGGATGGCACTCAGGAGCCAGACCAGCAGCAGCGTGATGGCCAGCACCAGGAGCCAGAACAGGCCTTGTGAGCGAGCGTTCATGAACTAACCCCGCGTCCCGTATGTTACCGTCGCCATCGGCGGCTGTCCATGTCGACGCACTACCGGACACCACACTAGTGTTGCGTTTGGGAAATACGTTGACGGATCTGCTTGTCATTTTTGTCCTCGGCTGCGGTACTCTTCCTCGCGTCGTGCCCGCCACCGCTCGTCAGCGCGCCTTGCCGACGACAAAAATTCCTGCGCATATTCGTCAACGGATTTCCCAAACGCAACACTAGAGCCCGCCCGTTTGCACGATGAAATCGACGATCTCCGCCAGCCCGGTTTGCTTGCGCAGGTTCGAGAACACGAAGGGGCGGTCGCCACGCATCTTGCGGGCGTCGCGGTCCATGATGTCCAGGCTCGCGCCCACCAGTGGGGCCAAGTCGATCTTGTTGATGATGAGCAGGTCCGAGCGGGTGATGCCGGGGCCGCCCTTGCGCGGGATCTTGTCGCCGGCGGAAACGTCGATGACGTACAGCGTCAGATCCGCCAGTTCCGGGCTGAAGGTGGCGGCGAGGTTGTCGCCTCCGGATTCGATCAGGATGAGGTCGAGGCCCTCGAACCTTTCGTTCAGCTCCCGGACCGCGCCCAGGTTGATGGAGGCATCTTCGCGGATGGCCGTGTGCGGACAGCCGCCGGTCTCCACG
>JAPOPM010000115.1 GCA_026712905.1 Deltaproteobacteria bacterium | reverse complement strand
TCATTTGGAGTTCCACGCCGGAATGCTTCCGGAACTCCTTGATCAGAAGCTTCTCCTCGGGCCGGACCAGTGAATGAAGCAAACCTATCTTCAAGCTCATTCCCCCCAGTCTTCCTCTTCCGAAGGCGCCTCTTCCACCGCCGGAGGATCGAGGCTGGTGACCTCCAACTCGGTGCCGCAGTCGGCGCAGGTGATCAGCTCGCCCTCCACCGCGTCATCCTCCAGTGCCAATTCCGCTCCGCAAACCGGACATTCAGCCATCGGCGGTTACCTCCTCGTAATCGTTCAGTGGGCGACCGCGGGTCGCCCCTACGGGAGCCGGGCCACGGCGGCGGCCGCGGGTCGCCCCTACGGATGCCGGGCCAGGGAGGGCGGCCGCCGGTCGCCCCTGTGCATGCATCTTCGCCAACACTTCCATGAGACAGCCCACCAAGCGGGATGCGGCTGTCGCGGTTATGACAGGACGGCCTTCGCGACCGTGGTGATGGCGTTGCGCAAGATTCCAACGATGTCGTCGATCTGCTCTTTCGTGACCACCAGCGGCGGACACACCGCCAGGGCATGGGTGCCACATACTCTCAGCAACAGGCCATGGGCGAGGCACTCGTCATAGACCTGCCGCGGCACCTGCTGGTCCACCGCGAAGGACTCCCGGGTCTCCCTGTCCTTCACCAGCTCCACCGCGGCGATGAGCCCCCGGCCGCGCACCTGGCCCACCATGGGCAGGTCCGCCAGCGTCGCCAGGCGATCCTGCATGTATGCGCCCAACTCCGCCGCCCGCTCCACCAGCCGTTCGCGCTCGATGATGTCGAGGTTGGCCAGCGCCGCGGCGCATACCACCGGATGTCCGGTGTAGGTGTAGCCGTGGTAGAACGCGTCGTCCGCCTTGGCCAGCAGGGTCTGGAAGAGCTCTTCCCGGAACAGCATGGCGCCCAGCGGCAGATAACCGCTGGTGATGCCCTTGGCCGTGACCAGCACGTCCGGCGTGACACCCTCGCCGGCGCACGCGAACAGGCTGCCGGTGCGGCCGAAGCCGGTGATCACCTCGTCGCAGACCATGAGGATACCATACCGGTCGCAGATTTCCCGAATCCTCGCCAGCCATCCCTCGGGCGGTACGATGACGCCGCCCACGCCCTGGACGGGCTCGGCCACGAACGCCGCGATGGCGTCCGGGCCTTCACGCTCCGCCAGCCGCTCCAGCTCGTCGGCACAGGCAAGCTGACAACTCGGCCAGGTCTTCCCCAGCTCGCAGCGGTAGCAGTGGGGCCGCGCCATGTGATGCACGTTTGGGAGGCCCGGCTCCATCTGCTGGTTGAACAGCGGTATTCCGGTCAGCATGGCGGCGCCGCTGGAGGAGCCGTGATAGCCCTGGTTCAGGGTGACGAACCGCGTCCTTTGGGGCTGGCCCTTGGCCTTCCAGTAGGCCCGCACCAGCCGGATCATGCTCTCGTTGGTCTCCGAGCCCCCGGACGTGAACACCACCCGGGTCAAACCTTCCGGCGCCATCTCCGCGAGCCGGGACGCCAACCGGACGGTGGGCTCCGAGGTGGGCCCGATGAGCGTAGGGGCGTAGGCGAGGCGGTCCATCTGGTCCGCCACCGCCCGGGTGATCTCCTTCCGGCCGTGGCCCACGTTGACGTTCCAGAGGGTGGAGAGGCCGTCGATGTAGCGCTTTCCCAGCGAGTCCCAGAAGTAGATCCCCTCCGCCCGTACGAAAACCGGCACGCCGTCGGCCTGGTGCCTCGACAGCGGCACGAAACCGTGGACGAGATGGTCCCGGTCGGCGCGGCTCATGGCCGCGGCGCGTTCGAGATCGACGGTGTCGGGCGGATTCATCGTGAGGTCCTATTCAGTCTTCTGGGCACGGTCCTGGGGTGCTGCGCGCTTGTGGCAATGGCGCCCGTTGAAAATGGCGTCCTTCGACTTCGCTACGCCTGTCCTGAGCCTTGTCGAAGGGCTCAGGACAGGCTTCGCGAAGCGAAGTCGAAGGATGAACGCAGTCCTGGCACGGTCCTACAGTCCGTAATAGCGCTTCGGGTTGTCGCACAGGATCTTCTTGCGCACATCGGCGCTGACGTCCTCCCGTGCGAAGAAGTCCGGCAGATCGTGGAAGAACTCCGAGCGCGCCCGCTCGTGGGGATAGTCCGAGGCCCACAGCACCTGGTCCCCGCCGAGCTGCTCCAGCACGTACGGCAGGCTCCGTTCGTCCACCTCGCAGGTGAAGAAGATGTTGCCGCCGCGGATGATGTCGCTGGGGCGCTGCTTCACCGCCAGCGCGTGGCCGCGCCGTTCCCAGTTCTCGTCCAGCGCGTCCATCATGAACGGCACCCAGCCGGTGCCGCACTCCAGATAGGCCACCCGCAGGTTGGGGAAGCGGTCGTACACGCCGGCGTTGATCATGCTCATCATCTGCACCATCTGGGGCATGGCGTGCTCCAGGGGCCGCGCCTCGGCCAGGCTCTCGAAGATGTCCAGGCCCAGGCCCGCCACCGGACCGCCGTGGACCGCCAGGGCGCAGTCGAGCCGCTCCGCTTCCGCGTAGATGGGGTCGAACTGGCTTCCGCCCAGACCCACCAGCGGCGCCATCACCGACGGGATCACACCCGCCACCATGCCCAGCTCGTCCACGCACCGGCGCAGTTCCGCGACCGCGGCGTCGATGTCCTGCACCGGCAGCAGCGCCACCCCCTTGAGCCGATCCGACTGGCGCCCGAAACAGTCGTACAGCCAGTCGTTGTAGGCCTGGGCAACGGCCACCGCCCAGCCCTTGTTCCGGATCTGGCCGTGGAACAGCGCGTTGCTGGGATAGAGAATGGTCTGCTCGATCTTCGACTCGTCGAGGAAGCTCAGCCAGTTGGCCGCGTCCGGCACCTCGGCCTTGTGGCGCGACGACATGCCGCGCATCCAGCCGTCGGTAAGGGGGAACAGGTAATACTCCCGGGTCCAGTCCTTCTCGTTCCAGGGAGCGGGCAGGTAGCGGCGCAGGTCCTTGTCCTGGTCCACCACGTGGCCGTCGGCGTCGATGATAGCGTGTTCACATTCCATGATCAGCCTCCACTATCCGGATTCGATACGCGCGGGGGTTGTCGCGCCTCAGCGGATCATCAGCCGTCCGGACTGGCCGGAGTAGTTGATGAAGACGGTCTTGAGCTCGGTGAAGAAGTTGAGGCCCTCCTCGGACATCTCGCGCTCGCCCACCCCGGTGGCCTTGATGCCGCCGAAAGGAAGCTGGGCCTCGCCGCCCACGGTGGGCTCGTTCACGTGCACCATGCCGGTCTCCACCTCCTCCACGAAGCGCATGACCTTGTCCACGTCCTGGGTGAAGATGGAAGTGGTGAGACCGAAGTCCACGGAGTTGGCGAACCGGATGGCCTCATCGAGGTCCGAGGCCGCGGCCACCGACAGCACCGGGCCGAAGATCTCTTCACGGAAGATGCGCATGTCGGGAGTGACGTCGTCGAACACCGTGGGTTCTACGTAGAAACCGTGGTCCAGCCCCTTGGGCTTGTTGCCGCCCGTCACCAGCCGGGCGCCCTCCTGCTTGCCGATTTCGATGTACTCCAGGTCGGTCTTCCACTGGCCCTCGTCCACCGCCGGCCCCATGTCCACGTCCGCGTCCAGGCCCGAGCCCACGCGGATCTTCTTCGCGTGTTCCTCCAGCCGGGCCACCAGCTCGCCGCGGGTGTCGCCGATGGCGATGACCCGGGACGTGGCGGTGCAGCGCTGGCCGGTGGAGCCGAAGGCGCCGTCACGGATAGCCACGGCCGCCTTGTCGAGGTCGCAGTCGGGCATGACGATGACCGCGTTCTTGCCGCCCATCTCGCAGGTGACCTTGGCGCCGCGGGAGGCCGCCTTGACGTAGAGGTCGCTGCCGATCTCGTTGGAGCCGGTGAACGACACCACCGGGATGCGCCGGGAGTTGACGATGGTCTCGCCCACGTCGCCGCCGGAGCCCACCACCACGTTGAATACGCCCTTGGGAATGCCGGCTTCCTCGTAGACCTCGGCCAGGAGGCCCGCCGTGGACGGGGTCAGGGACGCAGGCTTGAGCAGCACGGCGTTGCCCGCCACCAGCGCCGGCGCCGACTTCCACACCGGAATCGCCCAAGGAAAGTTCCACGGCGCGATGAGTCCCACCACGCCCATAGGCTGGCGGATGGTGTAGGTGAAGGTATCGCGCGCCTCGGACGGCAGGGTCTTGCCGCCAAGCCGGTAGCCGGCGCCGGCGTTGTACTCCAGCAGCGAGATCCCCTTGAGCACCTCGCCGCGGGCCTCCTTGAAGATCTTCCCTTCCTCGCGGGTCATCAACTCCGCGATCTCGTCCACGCGCCGGCGCGCGATGTCCGCCGCGCGCCAGATCACCCGGCCGCGCTCCGGTCCCGGCGTCTTGCGCCAGCCCTGGAACGCTTCCGCGGCCGCGTCGATGGCCCGTTCCGTGTCCGCGGCCGTGGCCATGGGAAACTCCGCGATGACGTCGCGGGTGTCGGCCGGATTGACGTTGCGGACCCGCCGCTCGGAACTGGGCTGGTACCATTCCCCGTTGATGAAAGAACCGGTTTGCATGCGCGTCTCCTTGGAGCGGTGTGGTGCGCCAGTGGCGAATTCGGGCGCGGGCGGTTTCGCAAGAACGTCGCCGCGCCATGTCGCAGGGCCTGTCGATGGCGTGCACTACGGCGCGGGTCTACGACCAGGGCCACCCGCGTCGGGCGTGTGTCGGATTAAAAAAGACATGCGGTTCCGTGTCAAGCGTTCGTCCGCTAGGAGCCAGCGCCGCAGAAGACTGGTTGAATTGTCACGCCCCCGGATCGTCATTCCCGCGAAAGCGGGAATCCAGGGGTGGTGGGGGAAGAAACACGTCGCTCACCCCGCCCAACCCCTGGATTCCCGCTTTCGCGGGAATGACGATCCGGGGGCTAGTGTGCCGCGTCACAGCACACTATACTCCTGTCGAGCTTGGCGAAGCACATGAGACAAACATGAAACAAGTCACCATCTATACCGACGGCGCGTGCATCGGGAACCCGGGTCCGGGTGGTTACGGGACCGTGCTCCTTTACAATACGGCTACGCCTACCCGCAGGGAGCTGAGCGGCGGATACCGCAGGACCACCAACAACCGCATGGAGATCATGGCGGTTCTAGCCGGTCTCCGTTCCCTCACGGAACCGTGCCGCGTGACCCTCTACAGCGACTCCCGCTACGTGGTGGACGCCATGTCCAAGGGATGGGCCGAGAGCTGGCGTGCGAAGGGATGGAGGAAGGGCGACAAGGCGCCCGCGCTGAATCCCGACCTCTGGGCCGAGATGCTGGAGCTGTCCGAACGGCACGAGATCGAGTACCGCTGGGTCAAGGGCCACGCGGGCGACCCGGAGAACGAACGCTGCGACGAGCTGGCGGTGACCGCCGCGCGCGGAGCGGACCTGGCCCGGGATGAAGTCTACGAGCGCGGCCATCCCGGATCGAGGGGTCGTCGGCGCTAAGAAGCATTGCGGTTTCCCTTGAAATCTGTGCAGCCATCGATCATATTTCAAGGTGATGGAACTCGCACGGGAACGTCATCTCCGGCGTGTCGCATTGTTGTTGGACGAGTTCCCGGTGGTCGCGTTGCTGGGTGCCCGACAGGTCGGCAAGTCCACGCTGGCCGGGCAACTCATCGAATCCCGGCAAGGCCCGTCGGCATGGTTCGACCTGGAGAACCCCGTCGACCTCACTCGTCTGGCCGATCCGGGTCTGGAGCTGCGCCCGCTGCGGGGGCTTGTGGTCCTCGACGAGATCCAGCGGCTACCGGAAGTGTTTCCCCTCTTGCGCGTGTTGGCGGACCGGCCTGGAACCCCGGCGCGTTTCCTCGTGCTGGGGAGCGCCTCGCCCACACTGCTCCGCCAAACCTCCGAAACCCTGGCGGGGCGCGTGGCGTTCCACGAACTGGATGGGTTCGGACTCGACGAGGTGGACGACCTGGAGCGGCTGTGGCTGCGCGGCGGGTTCCCGCGTTCGTATCTTGCCACCTCCGCTCCCGCGAGCCGCCGTTGGCGTGATGGTTTCATCCAGACTTTCCTGGCCCGGGACGTGCCGGAGCTCGGCAGTCTGATTCCTTCCACAACGTTGCACCGTTTCTGGACGATGCTGGCCCACTGGCACGGCCGGTTGTGGAACGGCGCGGAGCTGGGCCGCGCCTTCGGCGTATCCCACACCACTGTCCGACGCTACCTCGACCTTCTCACCTCGGTGTTCATGGTCCGGCAGTTGCAGCCCTGGCACGAAAACATCGCCAAGCGGCAGGTGCGCTCGCCCAAGGTCTTCATCAACGACTCGGGCCTGCTACATGCACTGCTGGGTCTGACGACGCGCGAAGACGTGGTCTCCCACCCTGTCGTCGGGCCGTCTTGGGAAGGATTCGTGGTCCAACAGGTCATTCACCTGCTGGGCGCCCGTCCCGAGCAGTGCTACCACTGGTCGACCCACGCCGGCGCGGAACTCGATCTGCTGATACTGGCGGGCAACCGGCGGTACGGGTTCGAAGTCAAACGCGCCGAAGCGCCCCGGGTGACGGCGTCCATGCGCATCGCCTTCGAGACGCTCGGCCTTGAACGGCTGGACGTCGTGCACGCCGGCACGCGAAGCTACCGGATGGCGCCGGGCATCCGGGCGTTACCCGCGGCCGACCTTGATGCGACACTCTCTCCCTTGCCGGAGTGAGGTCGCCGACCCTCCTCCCTATGAATAATCCCGCCCGATGTTAAATTAGAGTCCATGAAAGTCGGACTCACCGGATTCTCAAGAGCAGGCAAGACCACCCTTTACAACGCCCTCACGGGCCTCAGCACCGAGGTGGGGGGCTTCGAGACGCGCCACGAGGCGGCCATGGCCGTGGTCAAGGTGCCGGACCCGCGCGTGGACGCGCTGAGCGAGATCGTCCATCCCAAGGACAAGAAATACGCGGAAGTCACCTTCCTGGACTTTCCGCCGTCGCAGGAGCGCAAGGCCGCCCTCGAAAACCAGTCCCTGGCGCAGCTCCGGGAAGTGGACGCCCTGGCGCAGGTGGTGCGGGCCTTCGAGGACCCGTTGGCCAACGAGCCGCCGGCGCCCGTGCGGGACCTCAACGCCTTTCAGGTGGAGCTGATTCTCGCGGACCTGTCGGTCATCGAGAAGCGCCTGGAGCGCATCCGCAAGGAGGCCAACAAGGACCACCGGCGCGAGCTGGACCTTCTGACACGCTGCCAGGGCATCCTGGAGGAGGAACGGCCCCTGCGCGGACTGGAGTTCCTGCCCGAGGAACGGACCCTGCTGTCGGGCTTCGCCTTCCTGAGCGGCAAGCCGCTGCTCGTGGTCTACAACACCGGCGAGGACGCCCTGCAGGAGCCCCTGCCCGCCGACGTGGCGGGATACGCCGAGGCCGAAAACCTCACCGTGGTGCCGGTGTGCGGCAAGCTCGAGATGGAGATCGCCCAGCTCGACCCGGACGAGCGCGCCGACTTCCTGTCCGAACTGGGACTCTCCGAAACCGCCCGCGACCGTTTCATCCGCTACGCCTACGACCACCTCCACCTCATGAGCTTCTTCACCGCCGGCCCCATGGAGGTGCGCGCCTGGACCATCGCCCGCGACACCGCCGCGGTCAACGCCGCCGGCAAGATCCACTCCGACATCGAACGCGGCTTCATCCGCGCCGAGGTCATCTCCTACGACGACTACATCGAACACAAGGGCGAATCCGGCTGCCGCACGGCAGGCAAGCTGCGGTTGGAAGGCAAGGAATACCGGGTGCAGGACGGGGACGTCATGCACATCCGGTTCAATGTGTGACCGTCGGAAGAACGCGCGACGGCCGGCGGGGTCACGAGCGAAGCCAGAGCCGAAGCGGTGTCCAATCCGAGACGTGGACGAAGTCGTGGTCCGTGGACAGCATGATTAGATCATGCCGGATGCAAAGCTGAGCAAGCAACGCGTCTATGGTACCGACCTGGACACCGTGCCGGCGGCATTCGTTGCGCAGTTCCGCAGCGGCGATATAGTCGTCACGGTTCGGTTCGATCGTGCGAATCGCCGCGAAACGCTCGATTATCTCCGTGCGGGCTCTGGCTCCCTGATAACCCTGCAACAGTTCCTGCAGTACGATTCCCGTGGTGTGAACAGCCTCGCCGCCACCGAGTGCATCCCGCAAACGCTGAACCTCCGGCTCTTCAGAGGGCCGATTTCGACGAAGAGCAAGCGACCAGACGCTGGTGTCCACGAACAGCCTCACGTACGCGTCCGTTCACGCTTGTAGTCGTAGTTGTCGTCCCAGTCGAATTGACTAAAGAGCTCGAGCAGCCGTTCCTGTTCTCGCCGCGCGATAAACTCCTGCAGTGCCTTGTTGACGGTGGCCTTCTTCGTCCTTTCACCCCCGACTTTCAGGGCTTTCTCCAACAGGTCCACATCTATCGCCAAGTTTGTCGCCATGAACCACTCCTACACATAACCTTACACAACTTGAGCAGCATTAGAGTACATTGTCAACAAACATTCACCGCCAGCCCCATACCCGACCCCAGGCATGCTTCTCCAGGACCTTCATCGAAGCGAGTTGCTCACGAGATCCTACCTTCCCGCAGTCGAAACGGCTTGACCTGTTCGTCATCAAGGACTACGTCCCAACAAGACATGGAGGTCTTTTGAATGAAGAAGTTTTCCATCCTCCGACACGCAACTTCGGGCTATGAAGTCGTCAAGAACGGCTGGAGCTGGCCGGCCTTCTTCTTCACCTGGATCTGGGCGTTCGTGAAGAAGCTATGGCTGATTGGCGTGATCGTGTTCCTGTTCGGGATTCGTGTTCCTGTTCGGGATCCTTGCGAGCTCGATCCCGGAGGCTTGGCTGCTCGGTGAGTTGCTCATTTCCGTCATGATGGGCGCGAAGGGAAACGAGCTACGGCTCAAGCGACTGCAAGAGTCGGGATACGAACCGGTGGCAATCGTGGAGGCGAGGACGCCCGACGGTGCGCTGGCCGCGCATATGGCTTCGGACGGGGATGATGACCCGATCCCGCCGGAAGGAATCGTGAGGTAGGCCGCGCCGGTCAGGCGCATCCGCCACACACCCCGCTTGCCGATCCCTGGTCGAGCCCGGAATGACGACAAATGATTGAGCGAGCCCGCACCGAGCGCTAACACTGTCGTAACCCGGAAATCGTGGTCGCAAGCCTCTCGGCCAGTACATCAACATGCTGCGCGGCGACCGCCGGGTCAATCGCCCATCCCGTTATCGAGTTTTGCGATGTGCCGCCTATCTTCTCGGCAAAGGTTTGCGACTCAAACCAACCGTGCATTTCATCAACAATAGATCGGGCTTCTGCAGGAAAGTTGACCCAGTTGGTGGTGCCGAAAGTGAACCCTTTAGTGCCCGCCCACCAGATCTGCGCTGAGGGGTAAAACCAAGCCACGCTGATCGGAGACGCCTGGAACGAACAGGCTATTCGAACCGAGACACCCTGTACCCCCAAGTAGATTTCGGCACCGGCATTCTCGGCGGCGGTTATGAGACGCCGGGCGACGGAGCTGTCTACAAAACGGCCATAGAATTCGTCGAGTGCACGTATCCTGCTACCGCGCGGCCGAACGCCCAGCTTCGCGACGGTGCGTCCAATGACCTGAGGCACCAGTGTGGTATGCGACGCACCCCGGAACTGTTTGATCTCCACCGCCAGCACCTCAACGTCCGGCATCTGCTCGTTCAGAAACTCCACCACCCGAGCCAACTCGTCGGGAATCCAGTCGGCAACGAACAACAACCGGAGCCGGCGGGCGGCAAGGTTGGTCGCCACCCGTTCCCAGAACGCCTCGACATCAACCCCGTCACCCTCCTCGGATTGCAGCAACACAGCCAGCCGGCTTTCAGCATCTTCGCCAGCTTCGAAGGCCCGCCGCAGTTCGTCCGCCTTCCATTCCTCACTGAATCATCGTATTCGGCAGGAACAGCGCGATCTCCGGGAAGGCCACCAGGATGGCGAGGCAGACGGCCATGGCGATCCAGAAGGGAAAGATGCCGGCGAAGATCCGGCTCATGGGGACGTCTTCGGCGATGCCCTTGACCACGAAGACGTTGACGCCCACGGGCGGGCTGATGAGGCCCATCTCCAGGACGATGACCATGACCACGCCGAACCAGATGGGGTCGTAGCCCAGGGTGAGGATGATGGGGTGGACGATGGGGAGGGTGAGCACCAGCATGGCGAAGCCCTCCAGGAACATGCCCAGCACAATGTAGGCGGCCAGCAGGATGGCGAGGACGGCGACCCGCGGCAGCTCCATGCCCACCAGGAGCTCGGCGAGATCCGAGGGGATGTGGGTGAGCGCCAGGAACGGGTTGAAGATGTGGGCGCCCACCAGGATGAGGAACACCAGGGCGGTGGTGCGGACGCTCTCCAGCGCCAGGGACGACAACGAAGACACCGTCAGGCGGCCCCGCGCCAGCGCCAGCAGGGCCGCCAGGAAGGCGCCCACGCCGGCGGCCTCGGTGGGGGTGAACAGGCCGGCGTAGATGCCGCCGATGGTGACCACCACCACGCCGATCATGGCGCTGGCCTGGCGGAAAGCGCGGATGCGGTCCATGACGGTGGAGGCCGGCCCGGGCGGCCCAAGGTCCGGGTTGATGCGGGTCTGGATGAAGATCGACAGGATGAACAGCGCGGTGAGCAGCAGTCCCGGGAAGAACCCGGCCAGGAACAGGCGGCCGATGGACTCCTCGGTGAGGATGGCGTAGATCACGAAGCCCGTGCTGGGCGGGATGAGAATGCCCAGGGTGCCGCCAGCCGCGATGGCGCCGGTGGAAAGGCGCGAATCATAGCGGTAGGCGCGCATCTCGGGCAGCGCCACCTTGCCCATGGTCACGGCCGCGGCCACCGAAGAGCCCGAGAGGGCGGCGAACCCGGCGCAGGCGGCGATGGTGGCGGACGCCAGCCCGCCGCGCCAGTGCCCGAACCAGGCGTAGGCCGCGGCGTAGAGGTCGCGGCTCATGCCGGAAACCGTGGCGAAGTTCCCCATCAGCACGAACAGCGGGATGACGATGAGCTCGTAGTTGGTGGCGATGACGAAGGGCTCGCTGCCGAGCACGGCCAGGGCCGGCCCCCAGCCGTTGAGGACGCCGAACCCCAGCACGCCCACGAGCATCATGGCGATGCCCACGGGCATCCTGAGCGCCAGGAGCACGAACAGACCCGCCAATCCCACAAGACCCGCGGCGGTGGGACTCATTCAGCCTTCTCTTGGGGAGTCTGGGGAGCCCGGAAGATGCCGGCGGCGGCCTGGAGCAGCAGCACCAGGGCGAACAGAAGCCAGCCGACGCTCATCAGGAACACGAACGGATAGTGGGGGATCTCCACGAGGTTGCTGGCCTCGCCGTACTCCACGGCGTCGAACCCCTGCCCCATGGCCTGCCACGCGACGACGGCGAACAGCGCCGCCCCCAGGAACCGCATCAGGGTGTCGGTGTAGCGCAGCCGGCTCTCCCCCACCACCGTGCTGATGAGGTCCACGGCCACGTGGCCGCCGGTCCAGCCGCAGTAGGGGATCCCCATGAACACCACCACGGCCAGGCTCAGCTCGGAGATGTCCTGCGCGCCCAGGATGGGCGCGTTGAAGACGTAGCGCATCACCACCGCCACCACCGTCAGCAGCATCAGCCACAGCAGCGCGGCCCCGGCCGCGTAGGCCAGGAGCCGGGTGGTCCAGTCGGCCACCCCGGTCCCCGGCAACGCGGCACGCGATTCTTCACTCATGGATTACGCGAAGCCGGACGGCCGGCCTATCCGCCCATGGCCGCGAGGATCTTCTCCGCGTCGATGCCCTTGGCGGAGAGAGCCTTGACGGTCGCGGCCCGGACCCCGCTCAGGGCCTTGCGGAAGCGCTTGTCCTCGGCGTCCGACAGCGTGATCACTTCGCCCCGGCCGCTCTTCTTCTCCCCCGCCAGCGCGCCCGCCCCGGCCTTCTTGTAGATGCCGGCCGCCTTGACGCTCAAGGCCTGGCCCGAGGTCTCGTCGACGATCTTCTTGTGCTCCGCCGAGAGGCCGTCGTAGGCCTTCTTGTTCATCACCAGGAAGAACGCCGTGTTGGCGAACGGCCCGACGGTGTAGTACTTGGCCACCTCGCCGATCTTGAAGCTCCGGATGACGCTCGGCGCCACCATGAGCCCGTCCACCACGCCGGTCTTGAGGGCGTTGTACATGCGCGTCACCGGCATGGCCACGGGGGTGGCTCCCAGCGCCTTGATGATGTCGCCCTGGAGCTTCGAGGGGGTGCGGATCTTCATGCCCTTGACGTCGTCCAGGGTCCGCACCGCCTTGTTGCGGGTCATGATGACCGCCTTGTCATTGGTCCACAGCGCCAGCACCTTGGTCCGGGTGTACTCGCCCTGGACGGCGCCGATGGCCTTCCACAGCATCTTGGTGGCCACCACCGCGTCCGGCGCGATGCCCGGCAGCTCCACCAACAGCGTCCTCGGGAACAGCGGCGAGCTGTACCCCTGCAGGCCGAAGGTGATGTCCGCGATGCCGTCCGCCGCCCGCTTGTACTGGGCCACCGGCCCCTTGCCAAGCTCGCCGCCGGGATAGATCCGCACCGTCAGCGAGCCATTGCTGCGCTTGGCCACCTCTTCGCCCCACGGCCGCATCACCAGCCGGTCCATGGGATGTTTGGGCGAGGTGAAGTGGGCAAGCTTGAGCTCCGCCGCTTGCACCGACGCCGCGGCCCCCAGCAGCAGGCCTCCAACCACCAACGCCAGCGCCAACCTTTCGAAACAAACCTTGAGGAATGAGGACATGGTCCGTTCTCCTTTCGCAATGCGCACGTTTTCACCGATTTGCATGCCCGCCAGGCGATTGCCGGCAGCGGCACGCAGACTAGCCGAAGAGCCGGAGAAGTGTCAAACGCGCGACGGCTACGGAATTCGTCATTCCCGCCCCCCGATTCGTCATTCCCTGCCCCTCGATTCGTCATTCCCTGCCCCTCGATTCGTCATTCCCGCGGAAGCGGGAATCCAGGGGCGGTGGTGGGGTACCGCAGCGGCGTTTCCCCGCCTCGCCACCCCTGGATTCCCGCTTCCGCGGGAATGACGAATCGGGGGGGGAATGACGAATCGGGGGGGGGAATGACGAATCGGGGGGCGGGAATGACGGATCGGGGGGCGGGAATGACGCAGGGAGCGTGGGAATGACGACTGTGGCACGTCGTTGCCTCGATTCTGTTCCGGAGTCGCGTCCGTTATATTCAATTCTGGAGGACAGCCGACACCCCAACCCGAAGGAGCCCCATGCAGAAGATCATCGAGTCGCTGGCGGTGTACTGGGAGCGGCGCATGGCGCGCATCTTCCTCCTCGGGATCATCAGCGGGTTTCCCTGGGTGCTCATCGGCAGCAGCCTCACCCTCTGGCTCAAGGAAGACGGCCTGAGCCGCACCACCATCGGCTTCGCCGGACTGATCTTCGGGGTCTACGCGATCAACTTCCTCTGGGCGCCACTCATCGACCGCATCCGCATCCCGTGGCTCACCGGCAAGCTCGGCCACCGGCGCGCCTGGATCCTCACGCTGCAGGCCGTGATCGTGGTGTCCCTCGCGCTCTGGAGCTTCGCCGACCCCACCGCCAACTTGGGCTGGGTGGTGGGCATCGGCCTCACCATCGCCATCGCGTCCGCCACCCAGGACATCGCCGTGGACGCGTTGCGCATCGAGCAGGTGGGCACCACCGAAGGCGAAGCCATGGCCGCCGGCGCCGCCACCGCGGTGGTAGGCTGGTGGACCGGCTACAAGCTCGGCGGCATCATCGCGCTGGAGACCGCCACCGCCTTCCAGAACGCCGGGGTGGAGGACTATTGGCAGGCCACCTTCCTCGTCCTCGGCGCGGTGGTGATCCTCACGAACATCGGCCTGCTGTTCGTGCACGAGCAGGGCACGGCGGAACGCATCGCGTCGCAGGCCGCGGAGGAGGACCGGATCGCGTCCACTCTCGGGGTGGCCGGCCCGATGGGCCACGCCGCCGCGTGGCTCGGCGGCACCGTGGTCAGCCCGCTGGCGAGCTTCTTCCGGCGCAACGGCGTCGCCATCGCCCTCACCGTGCTCGGGTTCATCTTCCTGTTCAAGATCGGCGAAGCCTTCATGGGGCGCATGTCGATCCTGTTCTACCGGGAGATCGGCTTCTCCAAGTCCGAGATCGCCCTCTACTCCAAGGGCCTCGGCTGGGTCACCACGGTGGGCTTTACCGTGCTGGGCGGGTTCTTCGCCATCCGCATGGGCCTCATCCGGGCCATGTTCCTGTCGGGCATCGCCATGGCCGCCACCAACCTGCTCTTCGCCGTGCTGTTCTGGGTGGGCAAGTCCGAGGCCCTGTTCGCCGCGGCCGTGGTCGTGGACGACCTCACCAGCGCCTTCGCCACCGTCACCTTCGTGGCCTTCATCTCCATGCTGGTGGACCGCACCTACACCGCCACCCAGTACGCCCTGATGGCCTCCATCGGCACCGCCGGACGCACCATCCTGGCCGGCGCCTCCGGCGCCCTGGTGGACTGGCTGGAGGGAGACTGGGCCACTTTTTTCGTGATCACCACGCTGATGGTGATCCCGTCGCTCATATGCCTGTGGGCGATACGGGGAAAGCTCCGGGAAATGCTGGCGGGGGCGGAGGTAAGGCTATTGGGACGGCACGTGGAGGACGAAGCGGAGGGGACGCGTTAAAGTTGCCGCCGGTCTGACTATCCCGCGGCCTGGAGCGAGTCCTCCACCCGGCGCGCGTGGTACTTCCGTTCGTTGGGGTCGAGATGGCGTTTCCGCAGCCGGAGGTTGCACGGCGTCACCTCGATCAGTTCGTCTTGGCGGATGAACTCGATGGCCTGCTCCAGGGACATGCGTAAGGGCGGCACGATCTTTTCGATACCCTTGAGGCCGGAAGACCGCATGTTCGTCAGCTTCCGCTCCTTGGTGATGTTCACGTCAAGGTCCTTGTCGCGGCTGCTCTGTCCCACCAGCATGCCGCCGTACACCGGCTCGGTGGGGCCGACGAACAGCTCGCCCCGCTCCTGGAGGTTGAACATCGCATAGCCGGTCACACGGCCCCTGCGGTCGGCAACCAGCGCGCCGTTGGACCGATGGACGATGTCGCCCGCCCAGGGACGGTAGCCGATGAACATGTGGGTGAGGGTTCCCGTGCCCTTCGTGTCGGTGAGGAACTCGGTGCGGTAACCGATCAGCCCGCGACTGGGCACCTCGATCTCCAGACGGACCCTTCCGGAACCACGGTCCGCCAGCTTGACCAGGACGCCCCGGCGCGTGCCGAGCTTCTGGACGACGATTCCCTGGTGCTCTTCATCGGTCTCGATGAGAGCCAGCTCGTAGGGCTCATGGACCGCGTCGTCGACGGTGCGGGTCAACACCCGCGGCATGCCTACCGAGAACTCGTACCCTTCCCGCCGCATCTGTTCGATCAGGACGGCGAGCTGCAGTTCTCCCCGGCCGTACACCAGGAAGCGGTCGGAAGACTCGATGGACTCCACCCGGATCGCCAGGTTGTGCTCCGCCTCCTTGAGCAGTCGCGCCCGCAGGTGACGCGAGGTCAGGTAGCGGCCGTCCTTGCCGCTGAACGGCGAGTCGTTGATGGAGAACTCCATCGACAGCGTGGGTTCCTCCACGTCGAGCGCCGGCAGCGGCTGGGGATCCTCGCCGTCGGCGATGCTCTCGCCCAGCCCGATGCCGGTCATTCCCGCCAGCGCGACGATCTCTCCGGGGCCCGCGATTTGCACCGGGACCCGGCCGACGCCCTCGTAGATGAACAGCTCCGCCACCGCGGCCGGGGTCTGGGAACCGTCGCGGCGGCACAGGGTCACCGGCTGCCGGTGCCGCACCGTGCCGTCCACCACGCGGCCGATGGCCAGCGG
>JAPOPM010000114.1 GCA_026712905.1 Deltaproteobacteria bacterium | reverse complement strand
CCCTGCGGGTCGCCCGGCGAGCGCATGTGCCCGCACGGCACCTGGTTGGTGTACACCATGTGCTCTTCCACGAAGGTGTTGGGCATGTTGTACGGGCCGGGGGACTTTTGCGGTCCGCCGAGGATGCCGTTGGGCTTGAACGCGCAGTAGGCGCCGGTATCGAAAATGAAGTCCATGTGGTGGGCGGTGATGGTGCCGTCCTTCTTGGCGCCGGTCTTGACCTTGATGATGGAGGCGTGGCGCGGGTTGCCGGCGATGAACTCCTCGTCGTAGTCCATGACGATCTTCACCGGCCGGCCGCCGCTCTTCTTCGACAGCGAGTAGCACAGGGCGATGTCCATGAAGTCGCCCTTGCCGCCGAAGTCGCCGCCGATGTAGCACGGATGCACGACGATGGACTCGGGGTCCACCTGCACCGCGGCGGCTACCTGGCCGCGGATGCCGTAGGGTACCTTGCTGCACGCCCAGATCTCGGCCGCGCCCGTCTCCGGGTCGGTCTTGGCCACGCAGGAATGCGGCTCGATGTAGGCCTGGTGGACCTTGGGCGTCGTGAACGTGTTCTCGACGATGACGTCCGCCTCCGCGAACCCCTTGTCGATGTCGCCCTTTTCCCAGCTCACGTAGATCACCCGGTTGCTGGGGCCGTCGAGCTTCTGCGGCAGCCCCTTGTAGGTGTGGACCTCGGGGTGCAGCAGCGTCGCCGAGGATTCCATGGCCTCCACGGGATCGAGCACGGGGTCCATTTCCTCGTACTCCACCTCGATGAGCGCGGCGGCTTCCTCGGCCGCGTCCTCGGTCTCGGCGGACACCGCCGCCACTTTCTCGCCGATGAAGCGCACGATGCCGTCCGCCACGATGGGCATGTCCACCACGCGCCGGCCGATGAGCAGTCCGGAAACGTCCTCGCCGGTGAGGATGCCGACCACGCCGGGCACCTGCATGGCCTTGCTGGTGTCGATGCTCTTGATGCGGCCGTAGGAGATGGGGCTGCGCAGGATCTTGCCCCAGAGCATGTCCGGGAACGTCACGTCCACCGCGTACTTGGCCTTGCCGCTCACCTTGAATTCACCGTCGATGCGGGGTGTGGGAACCCCCACGCTGTGTGTTTCCGCCATTGCTCACCTCTGGAGGGTTGTTGAAATTGAAGTGCGATAAGCCCGAGAATGTTCCGTCTTCCATAACACACGCTCGGGTCTATGTGTACCAGTCCGGTGCCGCCGTTCTGTGAGCCGAGACCCGAGGACAGGAGGGTCAGTCATGCACTCCCGACTTCGCACGTTCACCGCCGCGCGAGTTCTCCGGCTAAGCCTCGTACTGCCGTTATTCGCCCTGATGGGCGCACATCCAGCCCTGCCCGACGTCCTCGACCCGGCCGAGGTGACCAACCATGACTACCGCCGGTTCATCCACGCCACCGGCCGCTCCGCGCCGGAGCATTGGACGGAAGGCACGCACCCTGAAGGGTCGGCGTCCGATCCCGTGGTGCTGGTGACGTGGCACGACGCGGTGGCCTATTGCCAATGGGCGGGAGGAAAGCGGCTGCCCACCGTCGCCGAATGGCTGGCCGCCTGCAACGGCGGCAACCTGAACAAGCACGGCGACGTCTGGGAATGGACCTCCACCGAAGTGGGAACGGAGGGGGATTCCTTCAAGGCCCTGTGCGGGCCCATGAGCGAGTGCGACTGCACCCACCAGTACCGCCCCCACTGGCTCAACGAAGTGAAAGGATTCCGCTGCGCCGACGACCGCTCGCCGGTAACGTACGAACGCCGCCGGCCCGGCCGGGGCAGCGTGGGCCGCGTCCCGGAAATCTGTTGACGGCGGGCGGACGTACCTCCGATCAACGACCCCGGTCCGCGCGACGCACGTCAATACGGACCCGGCAGCACCGTCTCCAGATTTCAGGGACGCGGCCCACGCTGCCCCGGCCGCATTTCAAGCAAGCAGCCCGCTAGACCAGCCGGCTCTCCGGGAACATGAACGAGCGGATGGTGACCGGGATAACCTCGGTGACGCCCATGGCGTTGCCGACGTCGATGAAGTCCAGGTCGCCGACGTCGATGCCGTCCACCGCGATGATTTCGTGCGCGATCTTCAGCTCTTCCTTGAGGATGCCCCCCAGGGACTTGGCCACGTCCATGTCCAGGATGAGAAAGACGTTGGGATCGCCGTCCTCCGACGGGTCCGCGTCGTTGACCACCGCGGCGATGCCTTCGGCCAACCGCCGGATGTACTTGTAGTGGGGCACGCCCTCCAGCCCCAGGGCCAGGGCCAGACCGGACTTGAACTTCTCCAGGTCGAACTTGGCCAGCGCCGTGCGGATGGTGCCCGGGATGTCGCAATCTTCGTCGATGAGCGCCTTGACCACCTGCAGGCCGTAGACCGGAAGCGGCGACTCGCTGGAAATGTAGCTGGTGTTGCCGCTGGCCTGGATCGTGTACTCACCGGCGCCGATGACGGTGGCGCGGATCCCTTCGACGGGTTCCTTGACCAGATCCGCCCGGTTGAGCTCGTCGATCCGCTCCCGGATCTCCTTGCCCAGGTAGGGGCCGACGTCGCCGAAGGACGGCGTCTCGTGGTCGTAGATGTGTTCCGAGACCCCGCCGGAGAATACGATGTGGTCGATGCTGTTCAGGCCCTCGTAGGCCGGTAGCTGATCGGTGACCAGCAGGTGGGACTCCAGATCGGACAGCGGCTTGGCCTGTATGACGTTGAAGAGATAGGTCCCCATGTAGGCGGCAAACGCCCTCTTGACGTCGTCGGTAATGACCTGACCTACCTCCACCGGCGTGCCCAGCTCCCTGGTGATGAACTTGGCCGGGAGCTCGACGCGCGTCACCACGTCGTTTTCGTCAAAGGCGATGAGACGGGCGCCCACGCTGATGGCCGCGGTCTGCGTCACCGTTCCGTCCCGGATGACGGACAGCTTGGTGGTGCCGCCGCCCATGTCGATGTTGAGCACCGTGGCGTCGGCCGATTTCGACAGGTCCACCGCGCCACAGCCGTAGGCCGCAAGCAGCGCCTCGTGGTTGGGTCCCGCCGAGGCGCAGATGAACTTGCCGGAATCCTTGGCGAAGTACTCGAGGATCGGGCGGGAGTTCTCCTTGTTGAGGGCCTCCCCGGTGATCACCACGGCTCCGGTGTCGATGTCGTCATGGGTGTAGCCGGCCACCCGGTAGGACTCGTGGATGAAGTCCTCCACCTTGGCCGTGTCGATGAGCGTGCCGGAGCTGTACGGCGTCAGCATGATCGGCGAACGGTACAGCACCTCCCGGTCGGTGACCCTGAACCGGGCCGAGAGCCCGGCCCCCTCCCGCCTGAGGGTCAGATGGGAGAAGACCAGGTGCGACGTGGAGGAGCCGATGTCGATGCCCACGCTGGTGAGCGAGAACATCTCGACCCCTTCGATGTCCTCCACGATGGCATCGGGGCCCGGGTGAAAGTGTTCGGGATTGTCTGCGTCGTCGTGCATGGCTTGCTGTTCTTGCTGT
>JAPOPM010000113.1 GCA_026712905.1 Deltaproteobacteria bacterium | reverse complement strand
GTAGTCCTGCCGCCGCACCCCTTCCGCCTTGCCGTCCTTCCACGGCGTGGGACCCAGGGTGGAGGGCCAGGTGTAGGTGTAGCCCTTGCCCTTGACGCAGATGAGCACCGCGGCGGAGCCGTGGGCGTGGGCCTTGGAGTAGCGCCCGGTCTCGTGCTGGCCGATCCACAGGTAGAAGCTGTTGCCCACCATGTGCGGCTCGATGCGCCGGTAGCCGGGCGAGCGGCGGTTGTCCAGCGGCAGCTCGCAGGTGACGATGTCCGGGATGATGTTGGTCTGGCGCATGGCCAGCCCGCGCACCGGGTCGGGCTCGATTTCCTCGTTGGACTTGTAGTAATCCTCGGTCTCCGCGTAGCGGTCGGTGAAAACGTACGGGCAGTTGAAGATGAAGTCCGTGTTGTTGAACAGGTTCATGATGTTGGGCGCCGTAGTGCCCGCCAGCAGCAACGCCGGGCTGGAGGTGGCGTTGACGATGCGATGGCTGGCATTCATCGGTATGGCGAACAGCGATCCCTGCTGCCACTCGAAGGTGTGCTTCTTGCTGCTGCCCTCGGCCCACACCTCGGTGGTGCCGCGGCCTTCCACCACGAAGTACTGCTCTTCGAAAAGGTGCTTTTCCTCGTTCAGCGCGCCGGCGCCCGGAACCTCCACCACGTAGGAGCCCCAAAGGCCCTCGGTCCCCAGAAGCTGGATGAAGCTGGCGTTGCCTCCGAGCCGCTTCCACATCTTCCTGGGCAGGTTCTGGACCTTCTCCACCCCGATGTCCCGGTAGATGGGGATCTCCTGCTCTTCCATGAAGGTGTCATAAGCGGTGTTGGGCCGCAGGAACTTCCCGTAGCCCGCCTTCTGCATCTCGCCCGTGGGCTCCTGCCATGTTTCTTTTCCGTTGCCAGCCATAGAAATGCCTCCCTGAGAATGTATGGTGAACTGACTCACTGACTCTGTTTGGTGAGTGGCTCAATATAGACAATCGCGTTCCGAGCGTCCAGGGTCGGGGTGGGGTATCAGCGCAAGCGAGTTCCCTCCGCGAGCCAAATCCGAGGGGCCGCGGCAACCGGTCAAGACATGGGCCGCGAGAGTGGCGGAGAGCGGTCAGTCGTCGCCCGGCTCCTGCATCCAGGCAGGAATGTCCCGAGCCCCGTGAAGCACGCGCCACACATCGACCTCCGCTTCGCGCTCGACATAGAAGAACAAGTATGGAAACCCCTTGACGGTACGGCACCGCAGACCGGGGACACCCAGCTCATGCGCATAGCGGGGCGAGCCGCTGGCCGGCTGGACGCCGATCTGCCGGCGAGCATCTTCCAGCGCGTCGATGAAGTCGAGCGCAACCGTCGCTCCCGCCTCCGCCAAATAGTGCCCCACCGCCCCGTCGATGTCGCGTTGCGCTCGCTCGCGAAGGACGACCGGCTTGCCGCTCACCGCCTGCCGGCATCGCGGACCCGGCCGCGCAACCCGTCGAAGTAGTCCGCGTCGGCCGTGACCGCCGGCGGCGACGCCGGGCCTTCGAGAAGCAGGCCGCGAAGGTGCTGGCGATCCCGTTCCTTGCGGATCAGCTCCCGGACATATTCGCTCGAACTGCTGTAACCCCCCGCGCCGACCTGATCATCCACGAAGGACTTGAGGGCATCGGATAGCGATATGTTCATTGTGGTCATGGTGCAACGCTAGCGGGATTGGCAAAATTTGGCAAGCATTGGCTGGAACAGGTCGGTGTGGGTGATCACATTTATGTCGATTAGATACACTACTGAATCACGCTCCTCGACGTACATGCGCTGAGGTGCGCAGACAGTCGCGCTCCAGCCCCAAACTATTGAATTTCAGATACTTGTATCCACATCTTGTCTCTTCGCCACCCTTGATCGACGCCTCCTATGTTCCCAGGTTCAGCAAGTGCTGCAGGCTTGACCAACCATAGGCGACCTCGGTCACTTCAATTCCTCCGACCTCTGCGGCCTTTTCCCTTATCCGCCGCGCGCCCAGAAGTTCGTAGAACCCGCGTGAAGGGTTGTCCGCCAAGACCCATAGCAGCATGGAATCAATGTCTTGCTCCACAAGCCGTCGGACGACAGCCGAAGTGAGACGAGTGCCGATGCCACGACGCTGGCATTGCGCCAAGACATAGATCGCGTACAACTCGCCTTTGTAGGAGGGGTCTCCACCACGCTCCGGGCCGCCTGATGAGAATCCGACGATGCCGCCCTCTTCGTCTTCCGCTACGCAAATGAAGCTGCTTCTGTCTGAGGCGGACAGAGCTCTACTCCAGAACTGTTCCCTCTTCGCGTATGAAAGCGATGCCAGGAAATCGGACGGCAGAATTCCAGCGTAGGTGGTGCGCCAGCTATCGACGTGGACTCTTGCGATGGCGGCGGCGTCGACCGCGTGCGCCTCTCTGATGAGCATAACCCCGTGGACAGTCCCGCTTCAGGATCAGTCGAAGCACTCCAGCCCCGCCGCGGCCACCCCCACCCGCGCGATGTCCTCGTCCTCGTCGGAGGTGCCGCCGCTGACGCCGACGGCGCCGACCACGTCGTCGCCGTCGCGGATCAGGAGGCCACCCGCGGCAGGCACGACCTTGCCGTCGGCCAGTGCCGTGAGGGCGGCGAGGAAGGTCGGTCGCTCGTTGAGGCGGTCGGCGATGGAGCGGCTGGAGCCGCCCATGCCCAGGGAGCCCCAGGCCTTGCCGATGGCGACCTGCGGGCGCAGGATGCTGGCGCCGTCCTCGCGCTTGAAGGCCTTGAGGTGGCCGCCGTCGTCGAGCACGGCGACGGCCATGGGCCTGAGTTCCAGCCGGCGGGCTTCGGCCAGGGTCTCGTCGACAATGATCGCGGCCTTTTCAAGGCTCAGTCTCGCGCTGCTTTGTGCCATGGAATCTACTCCTCTTCCTTCGGTTGTTTCCCTTCCGCTCTCGGGGCGTCCGGAGCAACCGGGTCCGTCGCCTTTGCGCCCGGCCGGGACTCCACCTGGAGCGGTGGCTGTCCCTGCTTGGTCTCGCCCCAGTAGATGGTGCGGTGCGGGAAAGGGATCTCGATGCCGCGCTCATCGAACGCTTTCTTGAGGCGCCGGTTGTACTCGCGACCGATGCCCCATTGCCGGCTGGGCCGGGTCTTGAGACGGGCGCGCACGATTACCGCGGAATCCTCGAAGCGATCGAGGCCCATGATCTCGATGGGCTCCAGCATGTCCCAGCGAAACTGCGAGTCCTGGCGCATGGACTCGTCCACCTCGCGCATCACCGCCACCACCTCGTCGGTATCCTCGCGATAACCCACGCCCACGTCCATCAAGTAGCGGGAGAAGTCCTTGGTCATGTTCTCCACGTGCTCGATGGTGCTGTTGGGCACGAAGTGCACGTTGCCGCTCAGGTCGCGGATGCGCACCGAGCGTAGCGTGACCTTCTCCACCGTGCCGGTGACGCCGCCCACGTCGACGACGTCGCCGGCGCCCACGCTGCCCTCCGTGAGGATGAACAGGCCGTTGATGATGTCCTTGATGAGCGACTGGGCGGCGAAGCCCACGGCCAGACCGAAGATGCCCACGCCCGCCAGCAGCGGCCCGGTTTCGACGCCCACGAGTTGCAGGATGAGCAGCGCGCCCACCAGCACGACCAACAGCTTGACCGAGGTCTGCGCCAGCGGCCCGAGGGTCTGAAGCTTGCGGCCGGCTTCCCGGCTGCCCACCCGGTCCAGGACCCGGGGACGCAGCAGCGAGAGCACCGCGGCGTTGCTCAGCCGGACGAGCGCGATCCCCGCCACGATCACCAACGCGATCAAGACGGCCCGCGCCAGCACGGTCTCACCCGCCGGCGTGCCCAGGAACTCCAGCACCGAGAAGCCCCAGACCTCGAGCAGCGCCACCGCGCCCAGGATGGCGAGAGGCAGGTCCACGAGCGCTCGCAACGAGCCGCCGTTCCCGGCTTCGGCCGCGCCGCTCTCCGCGTCCGCGCCCGTCCGCCCGGCGGTCACACCCCTCCACACCGCGCGCACCGCGCTTTTGAGGTAGAAAGAGAGGATACACACCGCCAGCGCCAGCAGCCCGGACCCCATGATCCTCTGCCACAGGAACTGCGAAGCGTACTGATAGCCCATCAGGTTCAGGACGATGGTGCCGGCCAGAACCGCCACGACCAGGAGGTGGACCAAGGGCCAGACCGCCCACAGGAATCCCTCATGCGCGCGGCTTTGCCCGAGGACCGCCTGCATGAATGGGCGTCGCCGGCTGCATCCCACCGCCCCTAGGAAGAGCACCAGGAGGGCGAAGACGATCATGAGAAGGCGCGCCAAGGCCAGACTCGCGCCCACGTCGTCGGCGGGAGAGTTCAGCAGGACGTACCGCGGGATCAGCAGCACGAACGCCGCCGCGCACCCTGCGGTCACCCCTCCCCGAAGCACGCCGCTGGCCTCCGGGGTCAACCCCCAGCGCCGCTCGCCGTGTCCGCCCGGACCGAGGAGCGCCGCGCCGAACAGCGCGATCCACAGCACCAGCGCGGTGAGCTGCAGCGCCTCGACCACCACCGGGCCGAGGGAATCGTTGTGGGACAGACCGAACTGCGGCAGGGCCAACGTCAGCAGCACGATGTAGACCGGCCAAACCGCGGCCCGGAGCGCCCGTAGCAGCGCCCCGCGATAGGCGGGCGCGTCGCTCCCCCGCGCCCGGTGGTCGGCCAACCGCGCCCGCAGAAACCGTCCGGCTCTCAGCGCGAGCCACGGCACCAGGCCGAAGACCAGCACGGCCGTGGCCCACGGCCACCACGACGACGAGAAGCGGCCGTGGGCCATCCGCCGCTCCAGTTGGAACAGCCCGTAGACGCGTGCGGACAGCCCCACGGCGCCGTCGACGGCCTGCCCGAGAAGCGCCCAGTTGGGCGGAAACAGGCCCAGGGGCTCCCGGTTTCGGAGCCACAGCATCCTGTCCAGGACCAACGTGTAGAGGCTCTCGAGCTCGCCTTCGCGCGCACGCGAGAGGTCCGCCAAGCGGGCGGCGAACTCGGCCAGGGCATCGAGCACCCGCTCCTGGGCCTGGAGCGCGGCCTTGCGCTCTCCGAGTATCCTGTCCAGCTCCGCGCTCTCGCGCGCGGACGGCTTCTCGGCGGCCAGGGCGCGGGCATAGTCCCGGGCGTCGGCGTCCACGCGGAACAGCAGCGTGCCCAGCTCGAACAGCGCCTGCCGGTACTCCCGGAGCCGCATGCGCAACGACTCCTCGTCGGTGGGCGCGGCGGCGGCACGTTGTCCCCGATGGCGGAACCTTTCGAGCTCCACCTTGATGTGGCGCGCCACCCAGTCGCCCGCGCCGTACCGTTCCACCAGGTCCACGAGCCGCTCCTTGTTGCGCATGTCCTGGGCGGTGAGCCGTTCCTGCTCCGCGAGTTCGGCGCGCAGGCTCTCCAGCTCCCGGCGGAAGGCGAGGGTCTTCTTCTGGACCTTCAACACCCCAAGCTCGATGGTGTTGAGGAGGCTCGCGACCCGCGACCGGCTTTCCGTGAGGCGCCGCTCGATGAAACCGATACGGTCATCCACCATGGCCTCGTCGAGGTCGAGGTTCACCAAAGCGTCCGGAGCGGAGCGCGGGCGCGGTTCGGCTGCCGGCGCGGGGGCGTCTGTCGGGGTCGTTGCGGTGGTCCGAGGGGGTGCCGTCGCTTGCGGCGGCGCCGGCACCCGTGGAAGCTCGCTGGCGCCGGAAGGGTCCGTCGCCCGAGGAGGGTCGGCCCCGGGGAGCGTCTGGCTCAAGGCCGGCAGCGCGGCAAACCCCGCCACGGCCGCGCACGCGACCAGGAACCGGGGCAGAAACCCCGCGGCAGGTAACCTCTTCCTCATTCCGATTCTCTCAAAGGCTCGATGACCGGCAGTCTCAAGAGACCGCCACCCCAAGCTCCTACCGTGGCATCCCTTGATCTGCTACCTAACTTCTTACTTTACCACTTGCCTCCGATTCAAGATGACATCACGCGCCAACGCCTTGCTGCTGGGCACCGCCCTGCTGGTCACCTTCACCACCGGCACCGCCAGCCGCATCTTCGCCATCTCGCTGCCGTCCGTCGCCACGGGCCTTCATACCGACATGATCGGCATCTCCTGGGCGTTCATCTCGTACCAACTCGCCACCGCGGCCCTGTCGCTGGTGTTCGGGCGCGTGGGCGACGTGTACGGACGCCTGAGCGTCTACATCTGGGGCATCGTGCTGTTCACCGCAAGCTCGTTCCTGTGCGGGCTTTCCGGGGATATCGCCCAGCTCATCGTCTATCGCGCTATTCAGGGCATCGGCGCCGCCATGATCCAGGCCCAGGGACGCGCCCTGGCCATGGACGCGTCCTCCGAGGAAACCCGGGGCCGTGCCCAGGGCCTCATGACCACGGCGCACCACGGGGGCTTTCTGCTCGGTCCGGGGCTGGGCGGGTTCATCATCGAGTACGTGCACTGGCGCGCCGCCTTCTTCTTCCTGGTGCCCCTGGGCATCGCCGCCGCCGCCCTGGGTTTCACGTACCAGCGGCGCCGGGACAACCCCGACGCGGGCGCGCCGCGCGGCGAACGCCCGGCCATCGACTATCTCGGGGCCGTTCTCCTGGTGAGCACCACCCTGGCGCTCATGGGCATCCTCGACCGCCAGTTCATGGAGTGGCTCACGCCGGCGGGACGCGTCGCCGCGGTGGCCGGTTTCGCCGCGCTGGGCGCGGGCTTCCTGTGGCGCGAGAGCCGCGCCCCGAGCCCGATCCTGAGCCTGTCGCTGTTCCGCATCCGCATGTTCGCCTTCAGCACGGTGACGCTGCTGCTGGTCTCCGTCGTCATGACCCTCACCGTGTACCTGCTGCCGTTCTATCTCCAGGACGTGCTGCGGTTGAGTCCGTCGTTCATGGGCATCCTGTTCCTCAGCGCACCGGTCTTCGCCACCACGCTGTCGCCGGTGGGCGGCGTCATTTCCGACAAGCTGGGGCCACGCATCCCCGCCACCGCCGGAGCGGTGCTCTTCGCACTGTCTTGTGTGTTGGGGGTCTACTTCGAGCCGGATTCCCACTGGGTGCTGCCGACCCTGGTGCTGGCGCTGGGGGGACTGGGCACCGCCCTCTTCTTCCCCGCCAACCATACGGCGCTGATTTCCTCCGTGCCGCTGGAGCACCGGGGCGTGGCCACGGGCACGCTCTACACCATGTTCGGGCTCGGAAACGTTTTCGGGATCACGGTGGGAAACTTCCTCATGACCCTGGCCTTCCGCATGCACACCGGTATCGCCGACGCGCTGCCCGCGGCCGAGGACACGGCCCACTTCGTGGCCGCGCTTCAGGACACGTTCCTCGTCGCCACGGGCATCGGCCTCGTGGGGGTGGTGTGCTCGGTGCTGCGTGGCACCGCGAGACCGAAGGCCTAGCTTCTACGACCCCGGCTAGAGCAGCCGGTGCGGCAGGTTGACGAAAGTGCTCATCTCGTGCGGCAGCGCGGCGGGGGGCGCCTTGCACACGTGGCCCGGGCCGAGTTGGTCGATCCGGGTGACGCCGATAAGGCCCATGGCGATGACGATCTCGTTCTCCAGGAGTTGCAGCGCACGCACGAGACCCTCGTAACCGCCCGCGCCCAGGGCCCAGCCCTGGAGCTTGCCGATGGTCACGGCCTTGGCGCCCAGCGCCACCGCCTTGAGCACGTCCGTGCCCCGCAGAAAGCCGCCGTCGATGACGATCTCGGCCTTGCCGCCCACGGCCTGTACGATCTCCGGGAGCGTGTCCATGGTGCCCTGCCCGTGGTCGAGCTGGCGCCCGCCGTGGTTGGAGATGTAGATGACGTCCACGCCGTGCTCCACGGCCATGGCGGCATCCTCGGCGGTGGCCACGCCCTTGAGGATGAACGGCATGCCGCCGATCTCCTTGATGGCGTCCATGGTGTCCCATGTGAGCTTGGCCTGCCACAGGCGGTCCTGGTTGGCCGCCTCCCGCCGCTTGCTGGGCGGCAGCCAGCGGTTCATCATCTGCCGCTCCCGGTTGCTGTAGTGGGCCGAATCCACGGTCAGGCACAGCGCCTTGTAGCCGGACTGCTTGACCCGTACCAGTATCCCCTCGACCCAGTCCAGACCGCCGCGGATGTAGAGCTGGAAAATCTTGTCCGACGGGGTTGCGGCCGCGGTCTCCTCAAGTTCGGGCTGGGTCACGGAGCTGACGAAGTTGACGGTGCCGAACTCGTTGGCGGCCTTGGCGGCGGCCACGGCACCCTCCGGCGTGATCTGTTGGAGCGATCCGATGGGCGCCAGCATGACCGGAATGCGCAGCTTGTGGCCGAGCACGGTGGTGGAGGTGTCCACCTCGGAGACGTCCACCAGCACACGCGGGCGGAAGGCCAGCGAATCCAGGGCCAGCCGGTTGCGGCGCATGGTGGTCTCCGACTCGCTGCCGCCGCTCAGGTAATCCCACACGGGCTGGGGCAGGTTGCGCCGCGCCTGTACGATAAGCTCCTGGTTGCTGACGAACTGTTCGCTCATTTTCATGTCCTTCCATCGACGGGCGGAACGGTGCAAGGGGGAGTCCGCGTGCGCGGCGGACTCCCCCTCCTCGTCGATCCACTACCTGGGCAGGTGCGGTCGGCCCGGTTTGAAGCTACTTGGCCCGCTTCGGGAAGAGCTTCGGCAGGTACTCGTTGGTGTACACCGCATCCACCGCGGTCTTCTTCGGAAGCTGCATGTGCTTGGTGATCAGGTCGTTTGTGAACACCATGCGTTCCTTCGTCATGTGGCCGATGCCTTCCTTCAGGGCATTCTCGGACAGCAACGAGTCCACGGCGATGTCGAAGTGCTTCCGCGCCAGATCCGGGCTGATGGCGGGGTTGTGCTTGATGAAGATGTCCACGGCCTTCTGCGGATTCTCCACCGACCAGGCGATGCCCTTGTAGGTGGCGTCCAGGAAGCGCTTCACCAAGTCCGGCTTGTTCTTGAGGGTCTTCTCGGACACCAGCAGCCCGTTGCCGTAGGTGGCCATGCCGTGGTCGGCATAGAGCATGTACAGCGGCTCTTTGCCGACCTTCTTGGAGGCCGCGTCCACCGTCGGCTTCTCGGTGTAGAATATCAGGATGGCGTCCACGCGTCCGGCCAGGAGACTCGGCGTGGTGGCGGGCACCGTCATGTTGACCCAGGTGACCTTCTTGTTGTCGAACTTGTTGATGTTGGCGAAGGCCGGAAAGATGACCCGCGAGGCATTGGCCTCGGGCGAGCCGATCTTCTTCCCCTCGAGGTCGGACGGCTTGGT
>JAPOPM010000112.1 GCA_026712905.1 Deltaproteobacteria bacterium | reverse complement strand
GGTTTCGGCGGCGCCATCGCCGTGCTCACCATCGGCCACGTGGACCCGGACTCCATGGTGTACTGGCCGGTGTCCGGGGACTTCGTCTTCATCGCCATCCTGAGCGGCACCGGCAACGTCGTCGCGCCCTTCATCGGCGCGCTGATGTACGAGCTCATCCGCACCTACGCCTTCGACCAGTTCCCGGGAATCTGGCAGTTGATCATGGGCGGAACGCTGCTCGCCATCATCATGTTCCTGCCCAACGGCTTGTGGTCGCTGGTGGATCGAGGGCGGAGCAGGGCAGGGGCGGGGTCTGCCGACCGGCTCCGTCCGAAAGAGGAAGAGGCATAGCCGGCCATGTCCGCCGTCCTGGAAGTCCACGATCTCGAGAAGTCCTTCGGCGCCGTGGTGGCCGCCCATGACATCAACGTCGTGGTGGAGGAGGGGGAGACCATCGGGGTCATCGGCGCCAACGGGGCCGGCAAGACCACGTTCGTCAACCTCGTCACCGGCCATCTCCCGCCCGGCGGCGGCACCGTGGAGTTCATGGGCCGCAGCATTCTCGGCCTCTCGGTGCGGGCCATCACGCGCCTCGGCCTTTGCCGCTCGTTTCAGGTACCCCAGGTCTTCCTGTCGGAGACCGTCTTCGACAACCTGATGATGGCCTTCGGCGTGGCCGAGGAGGACGGGGCGAGCCTGCTGATGCCGCTCATGGAGGAAGAGCGGGCGGCGCGGGTGGAAGCCCACCTGGCGCGTTACCAGATCGCGGAGTACCGGGACGCCATCGGCTCCGCGCTGCCCCAGGGCATACGCAAGCTCCTGGACATCGCCATGGCCACGGTGCGCAAGCCCAAGCTGCTCATGCTGGACGAGCCCACCAGCGGCATCAGCGCCGAGGAGAAGTTCGCGATCATGGACATCCTCATGCAGGCGCTGAAGGAGGAGCGCACCACCGTGCTTTTCATCGAGCACGACATGGAGATCGTCGAGCGCTACGTGGACCGCGTGCTCGCCTTCTATCAGGGCGAGATCATCTGCGACGCTCCCACCGCGCAGGCAATGCGGGACGATGGCGTGCGCGAGTATGTGCTCGGCCGGAGTCATGACGCGGGCGCGGCAGCACCGCCGCCGGCGTCAGGGCGGACCTCATCCGGGGAGGATACCTTGGCCGTCGGCGGCCTCGACGTGAGCATCGGCGCCACGCCGATCCTGCGCGGGGTCCATCTCAGCGTTCCGTCGGGCTCCATGTGCGGCCTCATCGGCCGCAACGGCGCGGGCAAGACCACCTTCATGCGCGCGGTCATGGGCGCGCTGTCGATTCAGCGGGGCACGGTACGGCTCGGCGACGTCGACCTGGCCGCGACCCCGGCCCATCGCCGGGCCCACCTGGGCATCGGCTTCATGCCCGAGGACCGCCGGCTCGTGCCCGAGTTGACCGCCGAGGAGAACATCCTGCTGCCCGTCTGGGCCACCCGAGCGGACAACGCGCGGGAGCGGCTCCGGTGGATCTACGGCCTCATGCCCGAGGTCGAGGAGTTCCGCCGCCGGGGCGCGACGAGTCTCTCGGGCGGCCAGCAGAAGTTCGTCGCCTTCGCCCGCGCTCTGATGTGCGGCACCCGGCTGCTGCTGCTGGACGAGCCCGGCGAAGGCATCGCCCCTATCTTTGCCCAGCGGATGGTGGAGATTCTCGACGACCTCAAGAAGGAGGGAGCCTCCGTGCTGGTGGCCGAGTCCAACGACGTCCACATCGCCAGGCTCCTCGACCGGACCTTCGTCATCGAGCGCGGCAGCATCGTGGACGGCGGGTAGAAGAAAAATCGCGTCAGGAGTCGTCGGTTGACGTGAACTATGCGGGGACTTGTGGTAGCTTGAACGGGAGAGAAAGGAAGAGGAAGTATTGAATGCAGACGCGAACCCTTAATCGTTTGAACCTTACGTTGTTCTCCAGTGTCGTGGGCGGAGCGGTCGTCGGATTGCCGGCCTACGCGTATTTCTACGGCTATTCCTGGGTCGATTGGGCCATGTTCGTGGTGCTCTACGTCATCACGGGACTGGGCATCACCGTAGGGTACCACCGCTTGCTGGCTCATCGGAGTTTTGCTTGCCCCGATTGGGTCAAAGGCTCTTTCCTGGTCGCGGGAGGATGGGCCCTGCAAAACTCGGGCCTTAGCTGGACGGCGGATCATATACGCCATCACGCCCGGTGCGACCAGGAAGAAGATCCTTACAGTGCTCAACTAGGATTCTGGCACAGTCATTGCGGTTGGCTGTTCTGGGACGATCCCTACAGAGACGACAAGTTTGCCCGCAAGTTGCAGCAGGATGCCGTGGTGATGTGGCAACATCGTTACTACATCCCGATTGTCCTGTCCGGCTTGGCGCTGCCGTTCGTGGTGGGCTTCTTGTACGACGGCTGGTTCGGGGGCCTGGGATGTTTCTTGCTCGCCGGAGTCGGGCGGACCTTTTTCGTCCTGAACTCCACGTTCTGCATCAATTCCATCTGCCACCTGTGGGGCGCCCAACCTCACGGAGCATCCGACTCAAGTCGTGACAGTTGGTGGGTTTCGCTCATCACCTTTGGAGAGGGGTACCACAACTATCACCACAGGTATCAGAGTGATTACCGGAACGGCCGCCAGTGGTATAACTTCGATCCGTCCAAGTGGCTCATCTACAGTCTTTCCCTCGTAGGGCTCACCAGTTCCTTGCGCCGATTTTCCTGACCGGGTGAAGACACCCCACTAGTCCGTGCGGGGCCGGTCGCCGGGCAGGTCATGCGGTTTGAGGGTGCGGATGGCCAGCGGCCCCACCAGCAGCACGACGGCGATGTGGCCGAAGGCGATGCCCCAGTTGAGCACGCTTTCGCCGCCGAGCACGTGCAGGATCAGGCCCATGGCCAGCGGTCCCACGAAGCCGCCGCCGTATCCCAGCATCGCGTGCACGGCCAGCGCGGCACCGCGTCTCTCGGGGTCGGCGTTGCCGACCGTACCGGCGGTGAGTGACGAGGAGTCCGCATAGATCGCCGCGTTGTAGAGGAGACTGACGAAGGCCGCCGTGCCGTAGCCCACCCCCGCCGTGAAGCCCACCACCAGCGCCAGCGCCATGGATACGGCGAATACGAGCAGGATCCAGCGCCGGCGCCCCAGGCGACGCGCCATCTCGTTGCCAAGAAAGCTGGAGGCCGTCCCCAGCAGTCCCGCCAGCGTCGCCACCATGGTCGGAACCAGGAGATTCGGCGCACCGTCCCCTTGTGCCGCCGCAAAGGTCAGAAAAGTCACCATCCAGGAACGGACGACGAACATCTCCCAGGTGTGCACGCAGTAGCCCAGCGCATAGGCCATGACCGAGGCGTTGCGGAGCACCGGCTTGAAGTCCAGGAGCCGCGCCGCGGAGGCCGGCCGCTCCTTCCTCGGACTTGCCGGGAACAGGGTCAGGGCCACAAGCGCCGCCCCGAAAGCTCCGCCGGCCCCGACCATGAACGCGGCCTGCCAGCCGAAGTGCGCCGTCACCGCGCCGGCGATGAGGAAGGAGAAGGAGCTGCTGACACCCGTGCTGACGCCGTGAATGGCCACGGCGCGCGATTGCGCCGGCCCCTCCACCTGGTCGGACAACGCCTTGAGCCCCACCATGTAGGTGCCGGCCCAGCCGACGCCGTTGAGCGCGCGAAAGACGAGGGCGGTCCAGAACCCGTCCGCGAGGAAGGCCATGCCGAGATGGGACAGCATGGTGGTGGAAACCGCGCACATGTAGACCCCGCGCGGGTCGACACGGTCCGTCAGCGGCAGCAGGATCGGCACCGCGGCGGCGTAGGCGCCGAACATGATGCCGGAAAGCCAGCCCGCCTCCGCGTGGCTGAGGGACCATTCCGCGAAGAAGGCCGGCAGCAACGCCGCGAAGGCCATGGCGCCGATCTGGGCCAGGGATTGCGCCAGGCAGAAGACGGCGATGATGAATTTTTCCCTCGTGCCGCGCCCCATGCGTCGTATGATAGGATAGCCGTCAGTGCATGGAAACAAGGCGTATGAATGAAGAATGAATGAAGGAGGTTCGGCCATGCCCAAGCCAGAGCTCGAGTTCTTTCCGGTGGATGACCTGCCCTGGGTGCCGGTGGAGGGCGCGCCACCAGGTCATTACCAAAAGATCCTGACCGAGGACCCGGAGATCGGGTTCGTCACCCGCCTTCTCAAGGTGGATCCCGGCGGCGCGAGCACGGAGACCTTCGTCCACGATTTCTGGGAGGAAGTGTACATCGTGGAGGGGAGCCAGTGGGATGGGGACCGGCTTCTGAAGAAGGGGATGTACGCCTGCCGTCCCCCGGGAATGAAGCATGGTCCCTACCGGACCGAGGAAGGTTGCACCACGCTGGAGTTTCGTTACGTGAGGTAGTCGGCGGCCGGGACACGAGACCGCCGAACCGGGAGTCCGTGGTCCGGGGCCGCGCGCTCAGTTCGTTGCGCCGGCGGCCGGCATCAGGCCGGTGCGAGCACGAAGTCGAAGCGCCCGAGCCACCCTTGTGGGGTGCGCCTCAGGTCCATCAGCAGGTCGTCGTGAAAGATGCTGTCGCCGGCGTTTTCGTCGGGCACGTCGGGAAAGTAGAGCTGGGTGGTGAGCAGGCGCGTGGACGGCCCCTGGACCTTGACGTGGATATGCGGCGTACGCCCCGTATAACGCACGGGCCGGACGGTCTCGAAGCGAAACGCCCCGGCGGCGTCGGTGTATTGATGGCCGCGATACCGGAAGCCCGAATTGTCGTAGCGGCCGTTCTCGTCGGCGTGCCAGATGTCCACCACGGCGCCCGCGATGGGACGGCAGTCCGGCGAGAGCACCAGGCCCTGCACCACGAGCGGTCGGCCGCCCGTGTCCGGCTCCCGCAGATCGGCCCGAAGCGGCGTCCCGGGCGTGTAGAACGGCCCCTCGGTCAGTTCGGGTATGGCACGCGTGCAGGCGAGCGGCGGAGCGAGTCCGAGCGAACGGTCGGCGGCGGGGCCGGAAAAGGGGTAGTCCAGCAGCGTCGCCCGCGAACAGGCCAGCCACGAGAGGCCCGTGACACCCGCGGCTGCCCCGGCGATCAAGGCGCCTTGGCGGGAGTATTTTCGCGTCCACATCCAAAAATCATAGGCTGACTCGGAAGGGCGGTCAACCCGCGATCAGTTGCGCCTTGCGCAAATATAGTGAATCCACTATATTGTTGTATGGCCGGTACGACGCTGAAGCCTGTCGAATGGGTTGGCTCAAGTAGGGAGGACAACGGGGTGCGGAGACGCCCAAGTCGGAAATCGATTTGATCAAACGCAGGTTGAAGGCGGCGGAACGACACTATAGCCAAACCTACGATGGCGAAGGATAACGCAATGGATAGGAAAGAGACCAGGATTGAACGGAGTAGCGGCAACGTGTTCAGTGATCTCGGGCACCCTGAGGCGGACGCGCACCTCTTGAAGGCGAAACTCGTCAGTCGCATTGAAGAGATTATTCGCCGGCGTGGCCTCAAACAGGTCGAGGCGGCGAGATTGCTTGGATTGGCCCAACCCGATGTTTCACGGCTTCTGCGAGGAGATTTTCGTGAGTATTCCATGGAGCGCCTTTTTCGTTTGTTGACGGCCCTGGGGCGTGATGTGGAGATCGTCATTCGCCAGACAATTCGCAAGCGGGCTGGCAGGGTCAGCGTTGCACTCGATGAGCCGGAAACGGGCCGCCAAGTCGCATTGGCCGATGAGATCATGCACGATGACCGCCAAGTTCTGCGGGCGTTGTCGAAATGAGCCAATTCAAACAGAGTTCGTGGTGCCAACATGGTCTCGATGTGCGGTGGGAGGTGGATTTGTAAGGAGAATGAGTGACTGCGTTAAACCCCGTGCGTGAAGAGCCTGTCGCAAAATCCTCACAGAACGACTTCGTCCTTTACGACGGCGAATGCGTCTACTGCCGGACGTATGCGAGGAAGTCCCGCTTCCGGACTCCCGACGGGAGACGGCTGCAGTTCATCGACGGAAGGAACGCCCCTGAACTCGTGGATGAGTTGCGGGGGGTTGGCTGCGACCTCGAGGACGGCATGATCCTCATGTTGGAGGGCCGGCGTTACCAGGGAGCCGAGGCCATGGAGGTGCTGGGCACCTTGGCCACCGAACCCGGTTGGGTCAACCTGCTGACGCGATGGGTGGGTTCCAGTGCCGAACGGGCGCGTTTTTTCTACCCGTGGTTCCGCCGGCTTCGTCAAGCGACCCTCTGGATTTCGGGCAGGTCCGGTTTCCACAAGTGACGGCGAGACGGAATTTCCCCGCCATCAGGGAAGCCCTATACTGGACGCTCCATGGCACAGGCGTTGGACCGACGCAGCGACAGGGAGCTGGTGGAGCTATGCAACCGCGGCCACCGCGATGAGGCGGTGCAGGCCTTTGAAACGCTGTACCGGCGGCACCGCGACTACGTCACTCGGGTGGCCCTGCGGTTCGGCGCCGACCCGGACGCGGCCGTCGACGTGCTGCAGGAGACGTTTCTCTACCTGCTCAAGAAGTTTCCCCCCACGGGCGAAGGGCTGGTGCTGACGGCGCAGCTCCGGTCGTTGCTCTATCCGGTGGCCAAGAACCTGACCCTCTCCTCCCTGCGCCAACGCGCCCGCCTGGACGACTCCGAGGAGTTCGATCCGGATCGGTTGCCGGCGCCCGGCGGCACCGATCCGGCGGAGCGGGACCCGGCGCGGTTGTCGGCGGCCGTGGCCCGCCTGCCCGCCGAGCGCCGGGAGGTGCTGTTCCTGCGCTTCGTCGACGACATGTCGCTGCAGGACATCGCGGACACCCTTTCCATACCCCTCGGCACAGTCAAGTCCCGGCTCCACCTTGCGGTGAGGGAACTGCGGGAAAGCCCCGAGATCAAGGATTTCGGCAAAGCGTGAACCTTTTGCCCGTGTCGTGCGCTTAACCGGGTGGAACCATGGAACGCGACGACGACACAAGGATCTTGCCCACGCAACCGGGACGCGGCGTGCCGTCCGCCGAGGAAGAGATCGACCTGCCCGAGGATTTGATCCAGGGGCTCGCCCGCCTCGACAGGACGGTGGCGGTCATGTCGCCGGAGGCAGACCGACATATCGCCGAGGCGGCCAAGGATCACTTCGCCGACCGGCCGCGGCGCGCGCGCCCGGCCGGGTTTCGTTGGGCCATGGCCGGAAGCCTGGCTGCGAGCCTCCTGGTGGGGGTCCTTCTTTGGCGAACGTACACCCCGGTGGGACCCGCCGACCTCCGGGTCGCTACGGTCGCCAGCATACCCGACGACATCGACGGCTCCGGCGCCGTAGACATTCTCGACGCCTTTGCTCTGGCCCGGATGGCGCGCGGCGACCAGGCGCCAGCCGCTCGGGCGAAGGTCGACGCCCTGGCCATGAGCATCGTTGCGTTGGAAGGTTCCGCGGAGAAGCTATGAGCCGCTGGCGCTTGAATATTCTACTTTGCTTCGTCTTTTGCGCGGCCGCTTTGCCCGGCTGGTCGTTCGCGGAAGAGACGACGGTCCGTTTCGCGGCGCTCGACGTCCACCTGGAAACCGCCGAGCCCGTGGCGGCATGGCAGTTCGAGTTGTCCGAAGCCGGCGGCCGGATGCGCGTGGTGGGGGTCGAAAACGGGGACAGTCCGGCATTCCCGAAGGCCCCCTACTACGATCGCAAGGCTGTCAACGACGGGCGCGCCGACCGCATCATCGTCGCGGATTTCACCTTGCGGCCCGGCAACGAACTGCCGGTGGGCAGGGTTCGCATCGCGACCGTTCACGTTCGCCTCACCGGCGACTCCGGACCCGATTACGTTCTGAGACTGGTCACGGCCGGCAACGCCGAGGGCAAGCCCGTACCCGCCGCCATTCATCTCGACATCCAGTCAGGGAGAAAGCGCAAATGAAACAGCAAGGAATCGCCAATGCATGGAAAACCGTGGCCGCCCTGTGCGTGCTGCTGGTGGTGGCGGCATGCGCCCCCGGGCCGCCGGACTCCGAGCCGGGTGGCGTCCCCTCGGGGCTGGCCTCCCCCGAGGACGCCACCGGGCAGGTTTCCGGTGTCCCGTCTCCGCCGGCAGCCGGGCCTGCATTCGAACGCGGGGCCGACAGTACCAGCTCGCCCATTGCGCAATCCTTGAGGCCGCGCTCTTTCAGGAAAGGGAGAGGGGGAGGTGGAAGCGCACTTGCGCCGCTGATGGCTCAATCAGCGTTCTTCGACGTCGTGACGGCGCCGGTGCGGACTCTGGACGCGGATGAAGAGCTGTGGATCATCGTGCCGCGTCGGCCGGCCGATGCCGATCCAACCCCGGCGGAGCCGGGCCAACCGGGCTCGGGGGCGCTTGTGGCTACCCGACCCTCCGGCGACAAGCACGAGGCGGAGGTCCCGCTTCCTCTCAAGCACACCGAGGTGCACGCGGCGATCACCGGCTACGTCGGCACGGTGGACGTCACCCAACAGTTTGCGAACCCCTTCGACGAGAAGATCGAGGCGGTCTACATGTTCCCACTGCCCGAGAAGGCGGCGGTGAGCGAGTTCGTCATGACCATCGGCGAACGCCGCATACGCGGCATCCTGAGAGAAAAGGAGGAGGCCGAGGCCATCTATCGGGAGGCGCGCGCGCAAGGCTACCAGGCGAGCCTTCTGACCCAGCACCGCCCCAACATCTTCGAGCAGAAGGTGGCCAACATCGAGCCCGGCAAGCGCATCGACGTGAACATCCGCTACTTCCACTCGCTGGCCTACCGCGACGGCTGGTACACGTTCGTGCTCCCCACCGTGGTCGGTCCGCGCTACAACCCGCCCGGCTCCAAGGACCCCGTGCACGCGCTGCCGCGCTCACACGTTCAACCCGTATCCACCGGAGCGGGCGTGCGCTATCTGCGCCCCGAGGAACGATCGGGCCACGACATCGGCATCACGGTGAAGCTCGATGCCGGCGTCGCCATCGAGGCCATGGAGTCGAACCACCGCATCGATCAGACCCGCGCGGCCCCCCATGCCGCCACCATCAAGCTCGCCGACCAGGCGACGATCCCCAACCGGGACTTCGTCCTCAAGTTCAAGGTGGCGGGCGGGCGCGTCAAGACGAACCTCCTGACCTACGTGGACCCCAAGAAGGGGCAGGGTTACTTCACCATGGTGTTGTATCCGCCCGAAGATCTCGACTCCGCGCCGCGGCATCCCATGGAGATGGTGTTCGTGCTGGACTGCTCCGGCTCCATGCGGGGCGAGCCCATCGCCCAGGCCAAGGCGGCCATTCTCGCGGCCTTGGACATGCTCAAACCCGGAGACACCTTCCAGGTCATCCGCTTCTCCAACAACGCCAGTCAGTTCGGGCCGAACCCCGTTCCCGCCACGCCGGAGAACGTCGCCCGGGCGAAACGTTACGTCCGGCAACTCGACGGCAGCGGCGGCACGGAGATGATCGAAGGCATCCGCGCCGCTCTGAATTTCCCCCACGACCCCCGGCGGCTGCGCTTCGTGACCTTCCTGACCGACGGCTACATCGGCAACGAGGCCGAGATACTGGACGCGATCCACAAGTCCATCCGGGAGTCGAGAATCTTCAGCTTCGGCGTGGGCGACTCGGTCAACCGCTATCTCCTGAACCGCATGGCCAAGGTAGGGCGCGGCGCCGCCGCCTACCTGGCCCTGGACGATGCCGGCGCGGAAGTCATGCGCTACTTCTTCAACCGCATCAGCCGCCCGGTGCTCTCGGACGTTGAGATCGACTGGGGAACGATGAAGGTGACCGACACCTACCCGAAACGGCTGCCCGATGTCTTCGTCGGCCGCGCCGTGGTGGTCACCGGCAAGTTCACGGGCGAGCCAAGCAAGCCCGTCGTGCGAGGCCGCGCCGGCGGACAGCGCGTCGAATACATGGTGTCCCAGGCCGACGGAGAGAACGCGCACGCCTTCATCCCCAACATCTGGGCGCGCCTTCGCCTCGCCGACCTCGCCGACCGCCAAGCCTGGACCCACGACCCCCACAACGAGCTGGCCGGCGCCATCAAGAAGACCGCACTGGAGTACGGCCTCATGTCCGACTACACGGCCTTCGTCGCGGTGGACGCGAGTGGGCGCACCGAAGGAAAGCACGGCACTACCGTGCATCAGGCGGTGCCGGTGCCGCGGGGGGTGCGTTATACTACGACGGTCAAGGAGGAACGTACGGTGAAGGAGGGGCGATAACTATGGAACGCTTGACTGATGAGCCCAGGGCTCGTCCCTGCTACTCCCTTGATGAGCTTCTAGCGCAGTGCGACGAGAACGAGACCCCTGGGTCCGAGGATCGTACCTGGATTGACGCCAAGCCGGTCGGCAAGGAGTTGCTGTAGCGGCGTTCGTTGTCAGGTGGTTCTCGTCCCCGCCGCTTCCGCCGTCCCCGCCACCGCCGCGGGTCGCTCCTGCCGCCTCCGTATCTTCAAGAACCACACCATCCCCACCAGGCCCAGGTACATGAGGCCGATCAGGATGAAGAGTTGGTGGTAGGCGAGGGTCACGCCCTCCGTCAGCAGGCTGAATCCCAGCAGGGACTCGGCGCGTTGGTCCAGGGCGATGCCGAACTGGCCGGCGTGTTGGAGCAGGGCGCGGAGCTGGAGCATGACGTCGGCCTGCAGGCTCTCGCCGAGGCGGGCGCCCAGGCCCGGGGTGATGGCCTCGACCTTGTAGAAGATGTGGCGTTCCAGGAGGAAGCTCAGGGTGGCGATGCCGAAGGCTTCGCCGAGGCCGCGGGCGAGGCCCAGGATGCCGCTGCCCATGCGCGACTCACCCTCGGGGAGCGCGCCAAGGGCGATGGAGTTGAGCGGCGCGTTGATGGTGGACTGGCCGATGCTCTTGAGGATCACGAGGAAGTAGATCACGGCCGCGCCGGTCCAGATGGTGATGTTGGCGAGGCCGAACAGCGTGACGGTCAGCAGCACGAGCCCGGTCACCAGCAGGATCTTGGGCCCGAACCGGTCCGACAGCATGCCGGCGAACGGTGACACGATGCCCACGGCGATGGCGGCGGGAAGCATGAAGATGCCGGCCTGGAGAGGCGGGTAGAAGAGCGCCTTCTGCAGGAACAGGTTCAGGATGAAGCTGGTGCCGCGGAAGCCCATGACCCGTACCAGCACGATCGTGCTGGAGATGCTGAAGTTGAGGTCCTTGAAGTAGCGGATCTGGACGTAGGGGTGCTCGGCCTTGAGCTCGGCGATGATGAAAACCGCGATGAGCAGCACGGCGCTTCCGAACAGCGACAGGATCCGGGGGTGGGTCCAGCCCTCGGTCTGACCCTGGGTGAGGCCCAGGAGCATGGTCACCAGCCCGCCGGTGAGAGTGAGGAAACCGAGCAGGTCGAAGGCGGAGGGCTTGTGGGATGAGGAACGCTGGGGAAGGATGAGGATGGCCGCCATGACGGCCAGGATCAGGGTCGGCAGGGGCAGGTAGAAGATGGTCCGCCAGCTAATGTACTGGGCCAGGTAGCCGCCCGCCGGGGGTCCGAAGAACGGCCCCAGCGACCAGCCGGTCATGAAGAGCCCCATGGCCAGCCCGCGTTCGTTGCGCGGGAAGGCCTCGTACATGATGGACATGGACACGCCGATGAGCGGCCCCACCCCCACGCCCTGGATGATGCGGAAGAAGATAAGCGAATTGACGTCCCAGGCCATGGAGCACAGGAACGAGCCCGCGCCGAACACAGCGGCGCTCAGGATGAACAGGTTGCGGTCGCCGATGCGCTGCCCCAGCCAGCCCACGCACGGAATCAGCACCGTGCGGGTGATCATGAACGCGATCAGCACCCACTGGATCCGGTGCAGCGAGGTGCCCAGGGACGACATCATCGCCGGGATGGCGGTGTCGACGCCGGTGATGCCTAGCCCGACGCTGATCATCCCCAGGGAGAGGGTGATGGTGATGGGCCACTTCCGGGCGGGATCGTAGACCTGGGCCGGAGGCTCGGGGGTCATGGCGTGGCGGGCTCGCCGTTACTGGCCTGTACCACCGGCGTGCAGCCCTTCCTGGCGGCCTTCGGGCTTCTCGATCCGCACCACCGCGAGCATGCCGACGCGGAGAGTGCCGTCGGTGTCCTTCACCGCGATCTTGACCGGCAGTTTCTGCGTGGACTTGATGAACACCCCGGTGAGCTTTTGCGGCGAGAAAAGCGAGAACTCCGAGGTGGTGGCGCCGCCCACGTCCGTGACCTCCCCGTCGAACTGGACGCCCGGATACGAATCCAGCCGGACTGTGGCCGTGCTGCCCGGCTTGACGAAGCGGATCTGCGTCTCGTCCACGTTCGCTTCCACCCAGTAGCGGCTGGAGTCCACCACCATGAACACGGGCTGGCCCGGCTGCACGAACTCGCCCCGGTGCGCGTTCTTCTTTACCACCAGGCCCTGCACCGGACTGCGCAGCGTCATCAACCCGAGCCGGAACCCAAGCTCCTGCAAGGCCGCCTCGGCCTCGCGCACGCGCGCCTTCCTGGCCAGCATGGCGGCTTCCCGGATCTGGCGCTGTTGCGCGTCGCCCGCGTGGCTCAGCTCCCGCTCCGCCTGCACCAACTGGCCGCGGGCGTAGTCCACCGCCGCCTTGTGCTGCTCGATACGGATGCGTATCCCGCGCGTGTCGAGCTCCACCATGACCTCGCCGGGCTTGACCGCGTCACCCTCGTCCTTGTGCAGCGCGCCGATGCGGCCGGGCACCTCCGTGCTGATGGTGACGATGTCGGCCTTGACCCGGGCGTCGTCGGTGGTGATGTAGCCCAGCGACGACCATATCCAACCGCCCACCCCGGCCACGATCAGCAACATCGCGATCGCGGTCCACGCGAGCCATCTCTTCTTGCTCGATTCGGTTGCAGCCATGTTCCTCGGCGCTTGGTGCGCGGGTCGTGAAGGTAAGGATGCGGCGGCCGGCTTGGAAGCTTGGCGTTCTCCGCGACGGCTCCGGGAGGATGCCGCCCCTCGATGAGGGGTAGCACGTCGGTGGTGAATCCACAATGTGACTGCGCCGTCTCCGGCTGTCCATCGGCCGCCGAATTTTATATGCTGCCCGGCATGAAAGAGATCCACTTCGTCGACACCACGCTGCGCGACGGCCCTTCCAGCCTGTGGGCCATGAGCATCCGCACGGACATGATGCTGCCCGTGGCCGCGCAAATGGACGAGGCCGGCTTCCTGGCCATGGAGATCATCGCCTCGGCCTTCTTCAAGAAGTGCGTGCGCGAGCTCAAGGACGACCCCTGGGCGCGCGTGCGAAGGGTCAAGGAGCGGGTGCCCAAGACCCCGCTGCGGCTCATCCGCAACCGCTACATGGCCGCGTTCCAGCACACACCGGCGGCGGTGCAGCAGCTCTGGCTGGAACGGTTGGCGGCCAACGGCATCAGCGAGGCCCGGACTTCCGATCCGTCCAACACGCCGGCGGTGTGGGCCGAGCAAGTGCGGACCGCAACCGCCGCCGGCCTCGAAACCATCGTCAACCTGATCTTTTCCATCTCGCCCAAGCACACCGATGAGTATTACGCGGAGCGCACCCGCGCGGCCGTGAAGCTCCCGGTCAAGCGCATCTGCCTCAAGGACCCGGGTGGCCTGCTCACTCCGGACCGCACGCGCTCACTGGCGCCGGTGGTGCTGGAGAACGCCGGCGACGTCCCCGTGGAGTTCCACACGCATTGCAACAGCGGCCTCGGGCCCCTGTGCACCCTGGACGCCATCGAGGCGGGCATTCCCATCATCAACGCGGCGTTGCCGCCGCTGTCGGACGGCTCGTCCAACCCGTCGCTCTTCAACATCACGCGCAACGCCCGCGCCCTGGGCTACGACCCGGTCATCGACGAGGAGCGCCTACGGCCGGTGTCGGAGCACTTCACCCGGGTGGCCAAGGAGGAGGGGTTCCCCACCGGCGAGCCGCTCCACTACGATGCCTACCACTTCGAGCACCAGGTCCCCGGCGGCATGATCTCCAACCTGCGCCACCAGCTCGCCAATATCGGTATGGGCGACCGCCTCGGCGAGGTGCTGGACGAGGCCTGCCGCGTGCGGGAAGAGTTCGGCTATCCCATCATGGTGACGCCGTACTCCCAATTCGTGGGCAGCCAGTGCGCGATCAACGTGATCCTGGGCAAGCGCTACGAGCAGGTCACCGACGAGGTGATCCAGTACGCCATGGGCCTGTGGGGCGAGGAGGAGGCTTCGTCCATGGACCCGGACGTGCGCGACCGGATACTGGACCGGCCGCGGGCCAGGGAACTGCGGAGCTGGCAGCCGCCCGACACCTCGGTCAAGGAACTCAGGGAGAAGATCGGCGGCCCGGGCGTGTCCGACGACGAGTTGCTGCTGCGCTACTTCACCTCCGAGGACGACGTGCGCGCCATGCAGCAGGCGCCGCCGCGGTCACGGAGCAACGGCGGGCTGGTAGGGCTGATACGGTCGCTGACGGAGCGCTCCGAGACGAAGCAGATCTATATCCGCAGGCCCGACCTGTCGGTGCGGCTGGGTTAGCCGCCCGCCGTCCCGAGTCGTCATTCCCGCGGAAGCGGGAATCCAGGGGCGGTGGTGGGGCACTACAAGGGCGTTTCTCCGCCTCGCCACCCCTGGATTCCCGCTTCCGCGGGAATGACGACTCGGGGGGTTGGCGCCGGAAAGCAGAAGGTTGACACAGCCTGTTCCGCGGGAATGACGTACTGGGACGGCGGTTTGGACCGCCCCTACGAGAGCCCGTAGAACCGCTTGGCGTTGTCGTAGAGGATCTTCTGCTTGAGGCCCTGGGACAGGTCCGGGCGTTCCAGGAACTCGGGGATGTCGGTGCCGAACTCCGTTACCGCCTTCTCGTGCGGAAAGTCCGACGGGTACATCAGGGTGTCCTCGCCCAGTTCCCGTGCCACCACGTCGAGGATCTTCTCGTCCAGCTCGCAGGTGACGAATACGTTGCCTTCCTTCACGTACTCGCTGGGGAGCTTCTTCAGCGGGAAGTGCTTGCGCTTGCGGTCCACGTGGAACTTGTCGTCCATGCGTTCCATCATGTACGGGACCCAGCCGGCGCCGGCCTCCAGGTAGCCCACCCGCAGCTTCGGGAACAACTCGAACACGCCGTCCAGCACCATGCTGGCCATCTGAATCATCTGTGCGATGGGGTGCTCCAGGGTGTGGATCATGGACATGGTCTGGAGGTAGTCGAAGCCCAGCCCCTGGCTCGGGGCGCCGTGGATGGCCAGCGGGGTGTCCAGGCGCTGCGCCTCCTCGTAGAGCGGGTGGAAGTCGGAATGGCCGAAGCCCTTGTGCAGCACGTTGACGGCGGGCAGGAGGCCGCCCACCATGCCCTGCTCGGTCACCGCGTGGCGCAACTCCTCCACGGCCGCGGGCACGTCGTGCACCGGCAGAATGGCGACGCCCTTGAGGCGCGGACTCGTGCGCGTGTACTTGTCGTGGAACCAGTTGTTGTAGGCGCGCGCCAGCGCACACGCCCAGTCCGAGTCCTGGATCAGGCCGAAGCCCAAGCCCGCGGTGGGATAGAGCACCGCCGCCTCGATGCCGGCCCCGTTGATGAACTCCAGCCAGCTCTCGGGTGAGGTCTGGCTCGCCTTTTTCACCCCCTTGACCGCGCCCCGCGGCCAGCCGTCCAGCGACGGAAACAGCCCGAACACCTTGTGCCTGCGGTGTCCCTCGTACGGGCCTTCGAAGTAGTCTTCGAGCTCGTCGTTGTCCTCGAGAATGTGCCCGTCCGCGTCGATGATCGGAACGCTTGCCATGGGGTTGTTCCTCCTGTTGGTCTGCTCCGATGCGTACCCCAGTTCCGAAGGCCTGTCAAAGCTCTCCTTGACTTTGCGGGTGAGTCTTTCTAACTCTTCGCACTAGTACCCTGTCCGGCTCGAACAGGACACTGGACCCGCCCCGAACACAAGAAGAACAAGAGGAGTCAACGTGAGTCTCAAGCTTGGCATCACCATCCCTACCTATACGTGGCCGGACATGGACTACCATATGGCGCAAACCGTCGTGCAGGAGTATTCCCGGCGCACCGAGGCGCTGGGGTTCGAGTCCCTGACCGTGTGGGACCATCTGACGGACGCGCCCGGGCTCTACGGCGGCTCGTGGATGGACCCGCTCATCTGCCTCTCGGCCGCGGCCGCGTGCACCGAGCGCATCAAGCTGGGCACCCACATCCTGGTGCTGCCGCTGCGTCATCCGGTGTTGCTGGCCAAGGAGATCGCCACCCTGGACTACATCTCCGGCGGGCGCTTTTTCTTCGGCGTGGGACCGGGTTGGAGCAAGCCCGAGTTCGACGCCATGGGCATCGACCTGCGCGAGCGGGGGCGCCGCACCGACGAGATCCTGGACGCGTGCAAGCTGCTGCTCACCGAGAAGCACGTGTCGTTCAAGGGCGAGTTCTTCGAGTTCGACGATGTCACCATCGATCCCATGCCGCCCAAGTACCCGGAGGTCTGGGTGGCGGGCGGCTCGCGCATTCCCGACAAGCTCTCACCCGACAAGCCTTACATGGTGAAGACCGTGATGCAGCGCATCGCCAGGCACGCCGACGTCTTCACGTGCCGCGCCTCGGGCAAGCTGGAGTGGGTCAAGCGCGACTTCGACACCGTCTCCGAATTCCTCAAGTCCGTCGGACGCGATCCCGCCACCCTGGGCTTCGGCCACGTGCAGGCCACCTGGGTTGTGGACACCCAGGACCCGGAAGAGGCGCTGCGGCTCCAGCGGCCGCACATGGAGCGCATGATGGGCAGCAACCGAAGCTGGGATCACTTGCAGGAGTGCTACATGGTCGGCAGCATCGACCAGATCGTGGAGAAGCTGAGAATACTGGAGAACGCCGGCATGGAGCACGTCACGCTGCAACCCGCCGGTCCCGACATCGAGCAGGTGGAGTTGATCGCGGACAAGATCATGCCGCATTTCGCGTAGGGGTGACACGATTTCGCGCAGGGGTGACACGCGCAGGGGTGACACGTTATGGCCCTCCGTCATTCCCGCGGAACAGCCGGTGTCAAAACGTCGCCCGGACAAGACCTGGCACCAAGTCCCCGAATCGTCATTCCCGCGGAAGCGGGAATCCAGGAGGGGCGCGGCGGGGAAACGCCGCTGTAGCACCCCACCGCCGCCCCTGGATTCCCGCTTTCGCGGGAATGACGATTCGGGGGTCGTTGCCGCTATCGGATGGTGTTTGACACAGTCTGTTCCGCGGGAATGACGATTCAAAGCTGACGACAAAGGAGAATCGAACGTGCAAACGTTGCATCTAGCGGTAGTCGACGCCGACGGAGGCCAGTCGGACCTCGAGTTCCCGGTGGCGCGGATACTGGACGCGGGCTTCACCGGGAAGAACCGGGAAGGGGCCATGAAGCACGTCGAGGAGCTCAAGGCCCACGGCGTGGCCGCGCCGGACCGCATACCCGCCTATTTCGCGGTGACCCGGGAGATGGTCACCACCGACGACGAGATCGAGGTGCTGGGCGACGACACGTCCGGCGAGGTGGAGGTGGTGTTCCTGTTCAAGGGCGACGAGGTCTACATCGCGGTGGGCAGCGATCACACCGACCGTGAGCTTGAGAAGGACAGTATCCCCAAGTCCAAGGTCATCTGCGCCAAGGTGGTGTCCCGTGAGGTATGGAAGCTCGCGGACGTGAAGCCTCACTGGGAACGGCTGAAGCTCCAGAGCTGGATCGACGTGGACGGGCAGCGAACGCTCTACCAGGAAGGGTCCCTGGCCGACTTTCTGACCGTCGACGACTTTCTCGACGGCGTGAGGTCCGTGGTGAAGGACGGGGCGCTGGACGGCATGGTGCTGTACATGGGGACCATGCCCAGCCTGGGCGGCGAGCTCCTGTTCTCGCCCACCTTCGAGGGCCGGCTGTCCGACGACGTCCTCGGGCGCGAGTTGTCGTTCCGCTACAGCATCCGCCCCATCGACTGGCTCGCGTAGCCGGCGCCGGCCGCAAAACATCCGAGGCATATGATGAGTGACAATCAAGAACGGCGGATTCGCGTGGCCTCCATCCAGATGGGCATGGACGACGGCGGCAAGGCGTCCAATATCCAGCGCGCCGCGTCACTCATCGACGGCGTGGACGGCGCCGACCTGATCCTGTTGCCCGAGATCTGGAACGTCGGCTATTTCGCTTTCGACGACTACAGCGCCGAGAGCGAGAGCCTTTCCGGTCCCACCGTGTCCATGCTGTGCGAGAAGGCCGCGGCCAAGGGCGTTTTCCTCTTCGGCGGCAGCTTCGTGGAGGAGGACGGCGGCGCGTACTACAACACCAGCGTGTTCATCGGCCGCGAGGGCGAGATCCTCGGCACCTACCGCAAGATCCATCTCTTCGGGTACCAGTCCGAAGAGGCGCGGTTGCTGACGCGGGGGCAGGCGCCGACGGTGGTGGACACCGAGCTTGGAAAGTTCGGGCTGTCCACCTGCTACGATCTGCGCTTCCCGGAACTGTACCGCCAGATGGCCGTCGCCGGGGCGGAGGTCTTCCTGGTGGCCTCGGCGTGGCCGTATCCGCGGCTCGAAGCCTGGCTCCTGCTGAACCGGGTCCGCGCGCTGGAGAACCAAGTCTACCTGGTCTCCAGCAACTGCACCGGCGCCAACCGGGGCAAGGCTTTCGTCGGACACAGCACGGTGGCCGACCCCTGGGGCACGTCGCGGGCAGCCGCCGGCGACGGCGAGTGCGTGGTGCGGGCGGAGCTGGACCTGGGAGCGATTCCGGAGATCCGGACCACGTTCTCGGCGTTCAAGGACCGGGTTCTCATCGACTAACTGAACGAATGGAAGGGAGAAGAATAGATGCCAAAGGAAGAGCGAGAGTTTTTCAACACCGACACCATCGACTGGCGCCCCGTGGGGGCCGGCTCGGGTGCCACGGCCGAAGGGATCATGGAGAAGATCCTGAGCGAGGACCCGGACACGGGCGACTACGCCCGCATGGTCAACTTCCCCGCCGGCGTGGCGACAGACGAGACCGTCGTGCATGATTTCTGGGAGGAGGTCATCATCCTCGAGGGCAGCCTCATCGACACCCGCCTCAACCAGGAGTTCACCAAGGGCATGTACGGCTGCCGCCCGCCGGGCATGGTGCACGGGCCCTACAAGAGCCCCAACGGCTGCATCACGTTCGAGTGCCGCTACTACAAGAAGTGAGGGGGCACCAGGAGCCGGCGTTGCGGCTATCTGCTCGCCAGACTTCCGATCCCCCACGGCGACCATGGCGCAGTTCACCACAGTCGGCCGCTCCATCCGCCGCGTCGAAGGGGTGGAGAAGGTCACCGGCAAGGCCCGGTTCACGGCCGACCTGGACTTCCCCGGGCTGTTGGAGGGCAGGGTCCTCCGCAGCCCGTTTCCCCATGCCCTGATCGAGAGCATCGATGTGCGCGCGGCCGAGGCGCTCCCGGGCGTCCACGGCGTTCTCACCCGCGAGTCCGTCAAGGACATCGATCCGTATTACGGCCACTGCCTGCGCGACCGGCCACTCATCGCCACCGACCGGGTGCGCTACGTAGGCGAACCGGTGGTGGCGGTTGCGGCCGAAAGCGGCGACATCGCCGACGAGGCGCTGTCCCTGGTACGCGTGCGCTACACGGAGCTTCCGATGGCGGCCGGCATGGACGATGCCCTGGCCCCGGACGCTCCGGTGCTGCACGACACCAACGCCCTGGTCGGGGAATATCACGAGATGGCGGCCGTGGAGGAGGAGGCGCCCCGCAACGTCTGCCATCACGAGCGGTTGGAGGACGGCGACGTGGCCGCCGGTTTCGCGGAGGCCGACGCGACCTTCGAGGACACCTTCGAGTTCCCGATGATCTGCCACTACTCCCTCGAGCCGCACACCGCGGTGGCCCGGTTCGAGGGCGACGAGATCGCGTTGTGGACCTCTTCGGCCCACCCGTTCCTGATCCGCGCCGAGATCGCCCAGATGTTCCGGGTGCCCATGCCCAACGTGCGGGTAACCGTCCCTTACGTGGGCGGCGCCTTCGGCGGCAAGTCCTACTTCAAGATCGAGCCCCTGGCGGTGGCGCTGGCCCGCGCCGCGCGCGGCCGCCCGGTCAGGCTGGCCCAGAGCATCTCCGAGTCCATGCTCACCATCCGGCGCCACTCGGCGCGTGTCCGGGTGAAGACCGGAGTGCGGCAAGACGGCACCGTGGTGGCGCGCGAGGCGGAGATGTACCTGGATACGGGCGCCTACGCGGACAACGGCCCGCGGGTAGCCAAACGCGTGGCCACGCGCATTCATGGCCCCTACCGCATCCCCCACTACCGCATCGACGTGTACGCCGTGTACACCAACACCGCGCCCGCCGGCTCCATGCGCTCCATCGGCGGACCCCAGTCGATCTTCCCGCTGGAGTCCCACATGGATGACGTCGCGAGGGGCCTGGAGATCGACCCGCTGGCGTTCCGCCTCAAGAACCTGTTGCACCGCGACGAGGAGTTGAAGCCCGGCGCCAAGCCCATGGACGCCGATCTGCACATGGATCTTCGCCAGGTGGCCGCCATGGTGGGCTGGGACGAGAAGCGGGGCGCGCCGGCCGACAACCTGGGCATCGCCGTGGGCGTCACCGACTCCGAGGCCATGCCCGTGTCCACCGCCATCCTGCGCCTCCTGAGCGACGGCAGCGCGGTGCTTATGGCGGGCAGCACGGAGGTGGGGCAGGGGGCGCGCACGGTGCTGAGCCAGGTCGCCGCCGAGGAGCTCCGCATTCCGCCGGAACGGATCGTCATGCGCGCCACCAATACCGACGTGACGCCCTTCGACCGCTCTACGGGCGCGAGCCGTTCCACTACCGTGATGGGCACCGCGGTCAAGTTCGCCGCCGAGGATCTGCGCGAGCAGGTTCGCAAGGCCGCGGCCGAGGCCATGGGTTGCGATCCCGGCGAGGTGACCCTGGAGGACGGCTGGGCCGAAGCCCGCGGGCAGCGCATGGACTACGGCGCCGTGGTGCGGGCCTACTTCGCCATGCCCGGCGGCGAGCTCATCGGTCGCGGCTACGTGCGTGCTGGCGGCGGCATCCCCGCGCAGTTCCCGGTGTTCTGGGAAACCGGCATGGGCGCCGCGGCGGTCACCGTGGACGAAGAGACCGGCGAGGTGCGGGTGCCGCACTACGCCAGCGTCGCCGACGTGGGCTTGGCCATCAACCGCCTCCAGGCCGAGGCCCAGGACGAGGGCGCCGCCATGATGGGCATGGGCCACACCCTGTGCGAGAGCCTGCTCTACGACGGCGGCCAACCCCTCAACCCCAACCTCGTCGACTACAAGGTGCCGGGCTTCGCCGACATGCCGCGCCGTTTCGAGGTGTCGCTCACGGAGAACCAGGACGGCCCGGGCCCCTGGGGCGCCAAGGGGATGGGCGAATCCGGCATCGTGGCCGTGGCGCCGGCCGTGGCCAACGCCATCGCTCGGCTGACCGGCGTACGAATTCGTGAGTTGCCTCTAACGCCGGAGCGCGTCTGGCGGGCTTTGAACGAAAAAGACTGAAGAACGCATGACGACGAATTGTAGGGGCGGGCGGCGCCCGCCCACGCCACGGGTCAGCACGACACCACGGAGTACATCATGAAATTCGGTATCCAGCTCAACCCCCAGGTCTCCATCGACAAGCCCCCCGAGACCCTCATGCCCACGCTGGCGGAGCAGACACGGGTGGCCGACGAAGCCGGGTTCGAGGCTATCACGATGGGCCAGCACTACAACATCCCCGGCTTCCAGCGCCTTCACCAGGTACCGCTCCTGGGCCGCCTCTGCGCCGAAGCGAAACGGGCCAGCATCGGCACGGCCACCACGCTTCTCGGCCTCCACGACCCCGTGGTCATCGCCAAGGAGCTGGCCACCATCGACGTGATGAACGAGGGCCGCTCCGTCTTCTCCTTCGGACTCGGCTACCGGCAGCAGGAACTGGACGCCTTCAACCTCACCAAGAAGCAACGCTTCGATCGTTTCGTGGAGGGCGTCGAGATCGTCCAGCGCCTGTGGACCGAGGAGCACGTCTCGTTCTCCGGCAAGGCCTTCGAGTTGAAGGACGTCACCATCGGTCCGCGCCCGCTGCAGAAGCCGCGACCGCCCGTGTGGATAGCCGCCAACGGCGACACGGGCGTCAAGCGCGCCGCCCGCATCGGCGACGGCTGGCTCGTGGGACCCCACTCCGCCATCGAGGAACTGAAGGACCAGACCGCGCTGTTCCGCCAAGCCTGGGCCGACACCGGCAAGCCCGGTGCCGGCGCCCTCGTCATGGTCCGGGAATGCTTCGTCGCTCCCACCCGCGAAGAGGCCGTGGCCAAGGCCCGCCCCTGCCTCGACAAGCTCTACCGCGACGTCTACGTCAAGTGGGGCCAGGACGAAGCCATGACCAACCCCGACGAGCTCACCTGGGACTTCGACCGCCTCGCCCGCCACCGCTTCATCCTCGGCTCCCCCGAGGACTGCATCGAGGAAATCCGCTCCTACGAGGAATCCCTCAAACCGGATCTGCTGCTGCTGCGTTTCGACTGGACTCCGGGCCTCGAGCAGAAGGACATACTGGGGGCGATGGAATTGTTCGGGGAAAAGGTGCTTTCAGAGGTATGACCGTGAAGCGGCTTGAGGATCTGCGCGACAGCAAGGCCTTTGCGGAGAGACTCGCGCGTGGTGATGAGGAGGTGATTCCCGCCGAGGTGGTGGAACGTCTGGTGGAAGGGGAGAGTCCCGTCAAGGTGTGGCGGGAACACCGTGGCCTGACCCAGGAGGATCTTGGGGAGCAGGTGGGACTCAGTGGTTCGTACCTTTCCCAGATCGAATCCGGCAAGCGGGAGGGCACGGTGAAGGTCTATGCGGCCTTGGCGCGTGCTTTGGGTGTCGACGTTGACGACCTCGTGGCCGCCGACGATGAGGAGTGACGTTGATGGGGCGGCAGCCGGCTACGGCTTCAGATCCCCCTCCTCGAACGGAATCGGCTTCACCACCGGCTTCACCTCATCCCCGTCCTTTTCCACCGAGATCCAGTTGAGGCAGTTCTTGTCGTCCCTTTCGGGGTAGTCGTCGCGGGTGTGCTGGCCGCGGGATTCCTTGCGCTCGAGGGCGCAGGCGGCGACCATTTCGCCGACCCAGGAGAGGTTGGCGCATTCGAGGGACTTGACGAGGTCGCGGAGGTTGCCGGCCTTGAGACGCGGGACCTTTTCGCGGCGGATTTCCCGGAAGCGCTCCACGCCTGAAGTGAGGCCCGGTTCGTTGCGCACGACGCCGGTGTTTTCCCAGGCGATGTCCTTGATCTCTTCGTGCAGTTCGGTTGGGTCGAGTCCGTCCTCGCCCTTGAAGGCTTCGATCCTGGTGATCTCGGCGGACATCTCGCCCGGATCCACCTCTCCCATGTCCGCGTCCGCCCCGTAGATGGCGGCGTACTTGCCGGAGCGGGCGCCGAGCGCGAAGGCGCTGGCGATGGCGTTGCCGCTGAGGCGGTTGGAGCCGTGGGTGCCGGTGGCGGACTCGCCCGAGGCGTAGAGGCCTTCCACTCCGGCCACCTCGCAGCGCTCGTTGATGTCGAGGCCGCCCAGGAAGGTGTGCAGCGCGGGCACCCACTCGAAGCGGTCGTAGCGGGGGTTGATGCCGGCCTTGCCGAGCTTGGGGGTGTACTCGAACTGGATCTCGTCGTCCCATTTCTCGTCGGGGATGTAGGACGGGTCCATGTACACGGGTCCGCGCCCTTCGAGCATCTCCTTGTAGGTGGCGCCCACCAGGATGGCGCGCGTGGTGCCCTCCAGCCGCTCCGGGTCGTAACGCTCCAGGAAGCGCTCGTTCAGGGAGTTGAAGAAGCGTCCGCCCTTGCTGGTGAAGGGGGACAGGCCGGCCATGGAGATGGCCTGGCCGCCCGGCGCCGGGATCAGGGTGAACTCCAGGAACTCCAGGTTGGCCAGGGGCGCGCCGAGGTCGAAGGCCGCCACGTAGGCGTCGCCCGTGGTGAGGAAGTTGGCGCTTGTGTACTTCTGGATGCCGATGGCGCTGCCCCCGGCCAGCACCACGGCGCGGGCGCGGTAGGCGTGGTAGGTGCCTTTCTGGACGTTGATGCCGAAGGCCCCGGTGACCCGCCCGTTCTTGCGCAGCAGCTTGGTGACCATGGTCCACTGGTGCACCTGCACCTCGCGGTTGAAGACCTCCTTGCGGAGCGAGCCCAGCATCCCGACGCTGCCGCCCATGGGCGGGCAACTGCGCGCGTAGGAGCTGCCCAGGCGCTTCTCCTGGTAGAACTGCTTGCCGTCGGGGGTCTTCTTGAAGTGCAGCCCCATCTCTTCCAGCTCGATGACCCGGTCGGTGACCTCGTCGACGATGGCGCGCACGATCTTCTGGTTGGGGATGTAGTCGCCGCCCACGATGGTGTCGCGGAAGTGCATGTCCTTGCTGTCGCGCGGGTCGGCGTGGGCGAAGGTCGCCTGGGGGACGCCGCCGGAGGTGGGGCTGGAGCCGCTGCGCCCGAGCCGGCCCTTGTCCACCAGCACCACGTCCATGTTGCGCTTGGAGGCTTCCAGCGCCGCCATGCATGCGGCCAGGCCGCCGCCGATGATGAGAACGTCGCAGTCGGTGGTGGGGATGGCTTCGCTCATGTGCCTGCCGAGGGGGTGGGCTCGGTGGCCGCGGCGGCCTTTTTCTTCTTGGGCTGCAGCACCACCTCGACCGCGTCTTCCGGACAGACGAGCTCGCACAGGAAGCAGTTGACGCAGTACTTGTTGCCGAAGGGGAAGACCTTGTCCTTCTTGTTGGTGAAGCGGAAGACGTCGGCGCCGCAGTCGTAAACACAGATGCCGCAGCCGTCGCATTTGTGGGGGTCGACTCGAATCACGCGTGTTCCCTTCAGGGCGAATACCGCATCGTCAGCCGTGTCAGAACCCGGCCCCGCCCCACCCCAACAGAACGTCATTCCCGCGGAAGCGGGAATCCAGGGGTGGTGGTGGGGCACTGCAGCGGCGTTCCCTCGCCTCTCCACCCCTGGATTCCCGCTTCCGCGGGAATGACGTTCTGTTGCGTAGTTGCCTCATGAGTGTTGACACGGCCGCTTCCGCGGGAATGACGTTCTGTTACGTAGTTGCCTCATGAGTGTTGACACGGCCGCTTCCGCGGGAATGACGTTCTGTTACGTAGTTGCCTCATGAGTGTTGATACGGCCTGTTCCGCGGGAATGACGACTCGGGGGTTGGCGCCAGTTCTTGTCCGGGCGACGTTTGGACACAGCCGCCTCCGCGGGAATGACGGAACTGCAACGGCATCGCCTTGGGACTGACTCGATCGTGCTCGGAACCCGGCTCCCGTCCGAAGAACGTCGTTGACAGCGCGTTCGGGCCTTTGATATGGCCTTGCTCAACTGCGCTCGCGCGCGGGACTTCACGGGAGCGTGACATACGGAGTGTACCTATAGCGAAAATCACCGGGTAAAGCCACATCGAACCTCGGCACTGGAACGCCTGACACTGGAGCACCAGCAAGCTCATTCTGTTGCCCAACCTGCTCGGCTGGCAGGGGGGCATGATCATGAGCCGGAAGGCCTCCGAGAAGCTCGGCGACAAGATCAAGACCCATCCCATCGGCACCGGTCCGTTCGCGTTCAACGAGCACATACCGCAGGAGCGGCTGGTGCTGGTGCGGAACGACGGCTACTACCGGGGCAAGCCCAACATCCGGCAGATCAACTTCCGCTTCCTGCCGGACTCCAGCAGCCGTAACCTCGCCTTCAAGGCCGGAGAACTCCACATCATCGAGATGGCCCGGGAGCAGCGCGCCATCGATCAGGTCAAGGGTCCGGGCGTATCCATAGACTCTTTCGGCCCCTCCACGGTGGTGAAGCTCCACATGGACCGGAAGCGCAAGCCGCTGGACGATCTCCGGGTACGCAAGGCCATCGCCCACTCCATCAACCGCGAAGCGCTCGTCCAATTCATCGGCCCCGACGTGGCGTCGGTCCTGCACTCGGTGATCCCGCCCACGTTCGTGGGCGCCCTCAAGGACGTGCCCGCGGATCTCAAGTACGACTTCAACCCGGAAAAGGCGAAGCAGCTTCTGGCCGACGCCGGCTTCCCCAAGGGCTTCAAGATCGATCCGGTCTTCATCAGCGAAAAGCCCATGTTCCGGCGCCCCATCGAGGTGCTCCAGAACCAGATGCAGCAGGTGGGCATCGACATCAACATCAACGTCATCGCCCATCCGGCCTGGCACAAGAAGAACGACGAGGGCAGCAACCCCTTGGTCCTGCGGGCGGCGACGCGCTTCCCCACCGCGAATTTCATCCTGGAAGAGTTCTTCGCCAAGGGCGCGAAGCGGAACTTCTCCCACTTCAACGGCGCGGACCCGTCCATTCAGAAGGCCAAGGCCGAGATGGACCCGCAGGGGCAGATCAAGGCGTGGGAGGACGCCCAGGTCAAGATCCTGGAGGACCTGGCGGCGCTCCCGACACACGAGATCAAGAACGTGTACGCCCGCAAGTCCAGCGTCGACATCGGTTTCAACCTGGTGTCGGACCTGTGTATCTGCGTGCCGCTCAAGTGGGATGCCAAGATGGGTTAGGCGGCGCAGGTTTCGGGAGGGCCTGCCGGCACCATGGACAACGACGCCTACGTCACCTACCACGGCAATACCGAGGCCGACCGGGAGATCGCGCAACGGAGCGTTCTCTTCATCGACAACGAGACCGCGGCCCGGGTCCTCACCATGGAGGACACCATCGACGCCGTCGAGGAGTCCTACCGTGAGTGGGGCCTGGGGCGGGCCACCGCCACCCGGGCGACGCACTCGGTGCCGCGGCCGGACGGGGACGGCTGGTACACCTGGGATCCCATGGCCTCCGCGCTCCCGAAGATGGACGCGCTGGCCGTCCGGATGAAGTCGGACATCCTTCCGGCCTCCGGGACCCAGGTCAAGAAGTACTGCGTGGCGCCCGGCAAGTTCTGCGGCCTCATCCTGCTCTTCAGCACCGATGACGGCGCGCCCCTGGCGATCATGAACGACGGCCACATCCAGCACATGCGCGTGGGGGCCGCCGGCGCCATCAGCGTCAGGCACATGGCCCGCGAGGACGCCGCCGTCCTGGGCCTCTACGGCACCGCCGGCATGGCCACGGCGCACGCGCTGGCCATTTCCAAGGTGAGGCCCATCCGCAGGATCCTCGTGTACAGTCCCAATCCGGAGCACCGGGCGGCGTTCGCGGAACGGACCAGCGGCAACCTGGGAGTCGAGGTGGTGGCCGTGGACGACCCGCGCCGCGTGATGGAAGGCACGGACATCGTCGCGGCCTGCACCAACTCGCTGGAGCCCGTGGTCAAGGGCGAATGGCTGGAGCGCGGCATGCACGTCCTGGGGGTGTTGCCCAACGAGTTGGATGACGACGTGTACCGGCGGTGCCACCGGTACGTGTATTCGCGCACGCCCAGGACCGACTACCATGTCGCCGACCCCGAGCGACGCCCGGCCGTGGGCTATGAGCCCATCGACACGGAGTGGCTGCGCCGGGAGAAGCAGCTCATGGGCCGGGAGAAGCGGGTGTTCCTGTCCGACGTGGTGCTCGGGAACAAACCCGGGAGGGCGTCGTCCGAGGAAGTCACCTGCTTCGTCACCCAGGGCATACCCATCCAGTTCGCGGCGGCGGCCCGCAAGGTCTACGAGGGTGCCCGCGCGCGGGGCCTGGGCCATGAGCTGCCGCTGAGCTGGTTCCTACAGGACATCAGCGACTGATCGGGCGGCAATGAGCGGATATATCGTTCGCAGGACCCTGTGGGCCATCCCCACCATGCTCGGGGTCATGGTCTTCATCTTCGTGGTGATGCGGATCCTGCCCGGCGACCCGGCCTACGCCATCCTGGGCGACGAGGCGCCACCCGAAGCCCTGGAGCAGTTCCGGCGGAGCTGGGGTCTCCACGAACCGCTGTGGATCCAGTTCCGGGACTATGTCTGGGGCCTCTTGCGGGGCGATCTCGGCATCTCCATGGCCAACCGCAGGCCCATCCTGCCGCAGATCTGGCGCGCCCTTCCGTACACGCTGGACCTTGCCGTCTCCGGGTTGGCGGTGGGCCTCCTGCTGGGCATTCCCCTGGGAATTCTCACCGCGCGCCGGCGCAACACCATGACGGACTATTGCGCCAGGGTGCTCTCGCTGGCGGGCATCTCCACCCCGTCCTTCTACCTCGGCATCCTGCTGATCTTCTTCTTCGCCTATAAGATGCGCCTCTTCCCGGTCATCGGCGCGGGAGACCTGAGCGACCCGTGGGACCGCCTGCACCACTTGGTGCTGCCGGCCCTGAGCGTGGGTCTGGCCATGATGTCCTACATCACCAGGGTCACGCGCTCCGCCCTCCTCGAGGTCATCAACATGGAGTACGTGCGCACGGCCCGGGCCAAGGGGCTCAAGGAGCGCTGGGTCATGTACAAGCACGCGCTCCGCAACGCCTTGATGCCGGTGGTTTCCGTGGTCGGCATCTACACCGGCATCCTCATCGGCAGCTCCATCCTGGTCACCATCGTCTTCAACCGGCCGGGCCTGGGAAAGCTCATGGTGGGCGGCATCAACACCCATGACTACGCGATGCTCCAGGCCGTGATGACCTTCTATGCCGGGATCATCGTACTGGTGAACCTGTTGACGGACCTGACCTACGCGCTCATCGATCCGCGGATCCGATACAAGTGATCAGGTGCAAGTGAAACCATGACCTCCGACGAATCATCCGCCGCCCGCCGCCGCCGCAGGGTCTGGCGCGCCATGAAGCGCAACAAGACCACATTGGTAGGTCTTGTCCTCACCGCCGCGATCCTGCTGGTGGCCCTGTTCGCCCCGTGGCTGGTCCCGTACGATCCGGTCCAACAAGACCTCCTCAAGGGAGACTTGCCGCCCGGAGGGGAGCACGTGCTGGGCACGGACAGCTTCGGCAGGGACGTGCTCTCGCGCGTCATCATGGGGGCGCGCGTGTCCCTGGGCATCGCCCTCTCCGCGGTGGGCATGGCGCTGATCTTCGGCAGCACCCTCGGCGTCGTCGCGGGCTACAAGGGCGGCCCCATCGATACCGTCACGGTCCGCTTGACGGACCTGTTGATGACCTTCCCCACGACGATCCTCGGCCTGATGGTGCTGGCCGTCCTGGGTTCCGGCATGGTGAACCTCTCCATTGCCATCGCCATCGCCATCACGCCGCGCTTCGCCCGTATCGCCCGCGGCTCCGCCATCGCCATGCGGGAACGGGACTTCATCCAGGGCGCCCGGGCCCTGGGCATGAGCGACACGCGGATCATCTGCAAGCACGTGCTGCCCAACATCTCCAACGAGGTCCTGGTGGTGGCGAGCCTGTGGACCGCCACCGCCATCCTCCAGGAGGCCAACCTGAGCTTCATCGGCCTCGGCGTAAAGCCCCCCACCCCGAGTTGGGGCAGCATGATCCGCGACGGCGTCAACCAGCTCCTGAACCAGCCCTGGCTCTCCATCGCCCCGGGCGCCGCCATCTTCGCGGTGGTGCTGGCCTTCAACATGATCGGCGACGGCTTGAGGGACATCCTCGATCCGCGGACCATGGACTGACCGGCAACCTTGCGAAGATGGTGGCGCAAGGGGGGACGCGTCCGCGCAGTTTCCGTCGCCGGTAGAGCTTCAGTTGAGACACCAGTCCTTCGTCTCTAAGTTTGCGATTTCAGGTAACCTTGGGTAACCTCGCTTGAAATGGATCCAAGACTGAACCCCTACGCACCGGGGGCCGGGACGCCGCCGCCGGAGTTGGCGGGGCGAGACGCCCTGATCGATGGGGCCGCGATCGCCCTGGATCGTATCCGCAACGGCTTGGCGGCCAAGAGCATGCTGATGGTGGGTCTCCGCGGGGTAGGCAAGACCGTTCTCCTCAACCGGATCTGCGAAGACGCCCGGCGCCGCGGTTTTGCGACGCTCCTCCTGGAGGCGCCGGAAGACAGGTCGCTTCCCGTCCTGCTTGTTCCGCCATTACACGCCGCGCTGGTGCGCATGAACCGTATCGCTGCCGCCAGCGATGCCGCACGCCGGGCGCTTAGAGCACTTGCGGGGTTCGTCGGCGCCATCAAGGTGGGCACCGGCGACCTGGGCATCAGCCTCGACCTCGCCTCGGAACGCGGTCTCGCCGACAGCGGCAACCTGGACGCCGACCTTACGGCGCTCCTGGAATCCGTTGGCGAAGCCGCCCGCGATCAGGACACGGCCGTGGCGCTGTTCGTCGACGAGTTGCAGTATGTGCAGGAACGTGAACTGGCTGCGTTGATCGCCGCCCTGCACCGCGCGGCCCAGAGCAGCTTGCCGGTCACCATGGTGGGGGCGGGTCTCCCCCAACTCGTGGCCCGCACCGCGTCCGCCAAGACTTATTCCGAACGCCTCTTCACCTTCCCGGAGATCGGACCACTGGACCCGGCAGCGGCACGGCAGGCGATCGAAGCGCCGGCAAGCCGCCTCGACGTCGCCTTCCAACCCCAGGCCCTGGATGCCGTGCTGCAAAACACCCAGCGCTACCCGTACTTCCTGCAGGAGTGGGGCAAGCACTGCTGGGACTGCGCCACGTCATCCCCGGTCACGGCGGAAGACGTCCGGTCCGCCACGCGGCAGGCCACCGCCGAACTAGACGCCAGCTTCTTCCGCGCCCGCTTCGACCGCTTGGCGCCGTCCGAAAAACGCTATCTGCGCGCCATGGCCGAACTCGGCGGCGGCCCACACCGCTCCGGCGAAATAGCCAACGCCCTCGCCCAATCCGTCCGCGTCGTGGCCCCGACCCGCGCAAAGCTCATCAACAAGGGCATGATCTACAGCCCCGCCCACGGCGACACCGCCTTCACCGTCCCGCTGTTCGACGCCTACCTGCGCCGCGTCATACCGTTCCTTGAGCGGTGACGCGCGACGAGCAAAGCTGGAGATCGGCGTTGGGGCCTGATGCCTCGGCCCGATACTTCAACTGTTGTATCTGTTGTGGGAGGAAGCGCTCCGATGAACAATCCTGGTTTGCCCAACACGCTTTGGAACGCGCTTGATCAAAGACTCTGGCACGCAACAGGGCTGGAGGGACTACGCGGTATTTTGACATCCGGCCAGATCGCGATTGCGGGCGCCCGGTACAAGAACTCATTGTGCCGCTACTTGAACTGCGTCAGCTTGTTTGATTTCGGCCCGTCCGCTGTGGACGATTGGGATCAGTTCAGAAACTGGTACGCTTGGTTCGGCCACGAGCAGAATTCGAGGGTCGCGATTTGGCTTGAGGTCGATCGCGAGACCGTCGTTCACGACCTCTACGACGCTGGGAAGCTACACCGGAAATGGAAGGAGCACCTCAGCAAGAGGTTCATTCCCGGCGTTGAAGCAGGCCACAAGGGACCGATACGGCGTTGCGCTCTGAAAGGTGCCCTGTTGATCGACCGCCATAACAAAGCCGACTTCAAGCTCTGTGACACTGTCGATGAGACTTTGATTCGTCAATTTGACGATTTCAACCGATCACTGCCGGTGGATCCGGAAAGGGAAAAATTGGAAGCGCTCTATGCACGGCTTTCGGTGCGTGGGAAACGTGGGGGTGACCAATGACCGCGTGCCCACGGCAACCTTTTGCCCTCCGCTGTTATTGGTGTGCAACTGATTTCGGGTGTGTCTCCAACCGCTTCACCCACGCATCGAAGTGTGGACATTCTGCTCGCATGGCAACCAAGCCTATTTCCAGCGCGGCGAGGGTTCCCATCAACGGTTCTTGGTATCCGGGAATGAGCGCAACGACTCGTTTCGAAGGCGCCGTGTCGGGAGAGTCGTCGATTTCCTCCGGGTTTGTGAAGGCGTCTCTAATCGCCTGCAGAGAGCCGGTCATTTCGGGTTTGTCGATCCCAAGAGCAAATCGCTCGCAATCGCTGAACAGGAGTGCCTCGAATTCGTGCATTGTGAGAAACGGGATGAAGCGAGACGAATCAAAGCCGCGGCCCATTATCCGAGCGACATCCTCCAAAAGGGCGTTCTCCACGATTTCGGGTTTTGCCTGCAATCCGGCACGCAAGGCCTCCTCCCGACCCGGCCATGCCGTGGGGCCGGTGCGTGGCAACCCATAGTAGTCTACCATCGTGGCCGCGCTGCTCCCCGGGTCTTGCCTCAGATGATTCACAATCGTTTTGCGCACTTCCGACCACGGTCTGATCCCGCCACGCTGGCCTCGCTGACGGGCATTGCCGATGAGTCGCGTGCTGACGGAGGTGTATCCACGGGCTTGAAGATGCGGCGATAACAATTCGTTGACGAATTGCTCTTCGGTCTGCCCTTCGACATGAACGAGTAGACGGGTCACGGCGAACACTACTGGTCCTTATTCTCAGAGTGAGGACGTCCGCCCAGTTCGTTCTTCTCCCAGAGTTGTCCCAGGCTGTAGTCTTCTAGCCAAACCTTCAGCGCTCCGGCATCCTGCCTGCGGAGTTCCGTAGCACCGTTCACCCGCTCGGCCACCAACACGTCTTCGGGGTCGAAGTGATCCAGAAGTATAGGTGATTGGGTTGCCACGATGACCTGGGACTCTACGGAGGCCTGTTTTAGCAATGAGGCCAACAAGGTGATCGCGTGTGGATGCAAGCCAAGTTCCGGCTCGTCGAGAAAAACGACAGACGGGCGTAGCGACGCTGGCTGGAGCAGTAACGTAGCCAAAGCAATGAACCGGAGCGAGCCATCGGAAAGGGATGAGGCATCGAAATATGCATCCGAGTCGGCATGCCGCCATTCGAGTCGGATCGTGTCCTTGTTCAGAGCCAGAGGTTCGAGTGCGAAATCGTCGAAGAACGGCGCTGTCAAACGAATAGTACGGCGAATTTGGGTATAGGAACCTTTTTGTCTCTTCCGCAGGAAATAAAGGAACGCCGCAAGGTTCGCGCCGTCCGGGCGAAGATGGCGATTGTCGTGTACGTCTCCAGTCGTCTTCATTGGAGATGTGGAGCCCGCGTCGTGGAAGTGGTAAAGCCGCCAACTCTCCAACCTGCTGCTGAGGAATTCAAAAGCCGGCGCCATACCAGGCTGCACTTCGAGGTTTCTTGCGAAATCCGACGGCAGTTCGAAAGCGGCAATCGATGTTCGTGGAAATAGCTGATCGTCCGCACCGCAAGGCATATCGACACTAAAGTCTGCCAAACCGTCATTGAAGCGGATGCTGAAGCTTATCGAGCGTGTTTTTTTTGAACCGAAGTGAAGAAGACGGTTGGCCCCGCCAGAACGTCGGACATAGTCTGATGTCCGAGACGCGCTTCGAATGGCGGTTCGCAGGAGCTGCATGGCGCCAAGAAAGTTGGACTTGCCTGATCCGTTGGCGCCGATGAGGACGTTCAGGGGCCGCATTTCCAAGTCTCGCAGCTTAGCAATGCTCCTAAAGCCCTCAATCGAAATGGTACGAATCGCCGACATGGTTCCCTCTGTACCCGAGACACCGGCCAATGCGGGTTCGACTGGGTGTTTTGGAGGCCAAGATGCCACGTCCCTGCGCTAGCGGCAAGCTGGCAACCTGCGGAGACCTGGGTAAACAGCAAATATACGGTTTTCCGTATACGGTCTATGATGAGACCAGCGCGCACACGGCTTACCGCTTGTAGAGCTTGGGTAATCTCAGCGAAGCTGGCCGGCGCATCTCGCTGTCGAACACGCCCCGCTTCCCACCCAGGAACTCCATGGCGTCGGTCCAGGCCCTGGCTTCGGCGGGGGTGATTTCGTCCTTCGCGCGGTGGTCGTGTTTCTCGACGAAGCGGTCGAGGGTGTCGTGCAGGGACCCTGCGTTGCGGATCTGCCGTTCGCGGAGTTGAGGGAAAAGGGCGTGGTCCGGGTGGTTTTCGTCGGCGATGAGGAAGTGGGGCAGGCAGATGCCGGCGGAGCGGCTGTATTTCTCGGCGAACGCGGTTTCGCCGAGCAGGTCCAGCAGTTGCCGCAGGTGCACGGACTCGGAGCGCGCGGCGTGCACGCAGGCGGGGCAGGGGGTGCGTTGCAGCCTGGCGCGCAGCCGGGAGCGGGCGCGCGTAAACCAATCCCCGAGGGAGAGCCGCCGTTGAGTGCCGGGCTCCGCGGCCACGCGCTGGAAGCGGCTGAGCAGGTCCTTGGCGATGATGGCGAAGCCCAGGTCCGGGGCGCTGGAGCCTGGCAGGTCGCGCAGCAGCCAAGTGTGCAGGTTGCACAGGCCGAAGGAATCGCGCAGGCTCATGCGGGTGGGGACGTCGGTGATACGTTCGTAGAAGACGCTGTCGAGGTAGGCGCGGCTGTCCCGGATCACGATGGTGCAGATGGGGCAACCGGGCTCGTCGAGGCCTTCGAAGAGCTTGAAGTAGAAGCGGTCTTGACGCGCCGTCTCGTTTACGTCGCGCATGATTGTGGACGTGCTGGCCGTTTCCGTGTCATTCCCGCCAAGTCTCCGAACCGTCATTCCCGCGGAAGCGCGAAACCAGGGTGGGGTCAGCGGTCATGCTTCTCCCGCCCCGACCCCTCCTGGATTCCCGCTTCCGCGGGAATGACATCATTGGGACGTTGTTGCCTCGCGACTTTCGGCGCAACCGCTTCCGCGGAAACGACGGATCGCTTCCTCAGCCCACGCCAGACCTTCTCTCCGGTGATCGGCAGGTCGGTGACGCGCACGCCTACGGCTTGCTCCACGGCGTTGGCGATGGCCGACGGCACGGGGAGGATGCCGCTTTCGCCCAGTCCCTTGGCGCCGTAGGGGCCGGCGCCGTTGCCGTTTTCGAAGAGGATGTTGACCTGTTCGTCCGGCAGGTCGGAGATCTTCGGCAGGCGGTAGGTGAGGGCATCGGGAGTGAGCATCAGGCCGTTCTCGTACACGGTCTCCTCGAACAGCGCCTGGCCGAGCCCCTGCAGGAACGCGCCCTGCTCCTGGGTATGGCACTGCTGGGGGTTGATGGCCTTGCCCGCGTCGGCGATGCCGACGTACTTGAGCACGCGCACGTCGCCGGTGTCGCGGTCCACGTGGACCTTGGCGGCGCCCCATCCCACCTCCCAGAACGGCGCCCGGGCGCCGAGGGGGGCGTTGGGGTCGCGTTCGCTCTCCTGCCGGCCTTCGCCGGTGATGACGCCGCCGGCGCCCTTGACGTGCCGGACCAGCGCGGAGAAGGGAAGGGCGATCTCCGCCAGGCGTACCTCGCCGTTGGCCAGGGTCGCGGCGGCGTCGGGGCTCTTGCCCAGGGAGCGGGCGGCCTCGATGAGCTGGTCGCGGACGGCCCGGGCGGCCTTCTGCACCGCGAGCCCCATGACGGTGGTGCCGCTGCTGGCGTAGGTGCCCATGTCGAAGGGGGTCGAGTCGGTGTCCAGGGGCGCCACCTGGACGGCCGTGGGCCGCACCCCCAACTCCTGCGCGGCGATGCGCGCCATGGCCGTGTGGGAGCCCTGGCCGATCTCGATGGTGCCCTCGTGCAGGGTGATCGCGCCGCCGTCGTCGACTTCCACCCGCGCGGACGAGATCTTGAAGTTGCCGCCGCCGTCCTTGCAGCCGCAACTGATGCCGATGCCACAGTCGGGCTCCAGCTCTTCGCCCCAGCCGATCTCCCTGGCCGCGCGCTGGAGTCCTTCCTTGAGGTCGGTGTCCAGGGGGGTCTCGCCGGGGGCGAAGTCCTCGCCCTTGTCGAGCAGGTTCTTGAGCCGGAACTCCACCGGATCCCAACCCATCTCCCGCGCGATCATGTCCATCTGCGATTCGTAGGCCCATACGACCTGGGGCGTGCCCATGCCGCGGAACGCGCCTGCCGGCACCGTGTTGGTGTAGACGGTGTAGGCGTGGGAACGGAGGTGCGGGATGCGGTACGGGCCGGGCGCCCGGTAGCCCGCCTTCTGGGTGACCCGGGGACCCGAGTCCGAGTAGGCGCCGCCGTCCACGTGCACGAGACAGTCCCGCGCCACGAGCTTGCCGTCCCGGTCCACGCCGGTGCGCAGCCGCACGCGCGCGGCCGGCTTGCTCACGGTGCGCGACTCCTCTTCCAGCGACAGGTGCAGGAACACCCGCCTTCCGGCCTTGCGGGCCAGCGCCACCGCCAAGGGCTCGAGCTTGGTGTGGTTCTTGTTGCCGTAGGTGCCTCCCACCAGCGGCACCACCACCCGCGCGCGCTCCGGGGGCACGCTGAACATCTCCGCCAGTTCGTCGCGCACGATGAACTGATGCTGGGTGGACGCCCAGACGGTGAATCCGTCCTCGCGCCACTCCGCCACGGCGAGCTGCGGCTCCATGGAGTAGTGGGCGATCTTGGGGAAATCGAAGGTGTGTTCGAAGACCCGCTCCGAGGCGGCGAACCCCTCGTCCACGTCGCCCTCGCCGCGCTCGTAGTGGAAGCTCACGTTGGCGTACTTTTTGGCCTCGTCGTCGACGCGGGGATACCCCGGAAAGCTCGGCGCGTCGTCGCTGACGGACTCGTGGATGGGCGGGGCATCGGGGTCCAGCGCTTCGTCCATGGTCATAAGCGCCGGCAGGGGGTCGTACTCCACCCGGATGAGCGCCAGCGCCGCCGTGGCCGCCTCCAGGGTCTCGGCGGCTACCGCCGCCACGGCGTCGCCTTCGTACCGGACCTTGTCCGCGGCCAGCACCGGCGTGTCCTTCACCAGCGGACCGTGGTAGTGCGCGACGTCCTCGAGGTCCGCGACGGTGAGCACCGCCACCACGCCGGGATGCGATTCGGCGGCGGATGTGTCGATGCCGAGGATGCGCGCATGGGCGTAGGGGCTGCGCAGCACCCGCCCGTAGAGCATGCCCGGATGCGTCAGGTCGGCGGTGTACACCGGCTCGCCGCGGACCTTGGCGGCGCCGTCGAGGCGCCGCTCGTCGAGCGGCCTCGGGGCCGGCGTCTCATGCCCGCGCAGCAGCGCCGCGGCCCGGTGGACCGACCGGATGATGGACAGATAGCCCGTGCACCGGCAGAGGTTGCCGTCCAGGGCGGCCTTGATGTCCTCTTCCGAGGGGGCGGGATTCTCGTCGAGCAAAGCGCGGGCGGCGAGGATCATGCCCGGCGTACAGAAGCCGCACTCGAAGCCGCCTTCCTCCCAGAACGCTTCCTGCACCGGATCCAGTGCATCGTCGTTGCCGAGACCCTCGATGGTCGTCAACGCGTGCCCGTCGACCTCGTGCGTCAAGGTCGTGCAGGCGCTCACCGGGCGGCCGTCCAGCAGCACCGTGCAGGAGCCGCACACCTCCACCTCGCAGCTCGTCTTGGTGCCCTTGAGCCCCAAGTCCCGGCGCAGGAAGTCCGCCAGCAAGAGCTCCGGGGCCACGCTGGCGCGGCGCGACCGGCCGTTCAGCTCGAATTGAATCGCGATCTCGTTCATGGGTGCCTCGGTGGGGACGTCGCGCGCGTTGTCGCGGCGGGTTCGTTCATCTGTAGCAGATCGCCGGTTGGGCCGCGAGAAGCAAGACGTGCGCAAAATGTCGTTGTGGATAGGCGCCGATGCCTCTCAACGTCAATCCCGCGGAACAGGCCGTGCCAAAACTCCGCTCGGCCACGTAGCGGCACCAACACCTCGGATCGTCATTCCCGCGCAAGCTTGCCCTCGACCCCGATCGGGGGCGGGAATCCAGGAGTGGCGAGGCGGGGAAACGCCGCCGTAGTACCCCACCACCGCCCCTGGATTCCCGCTTTCCAGGCTGTGTCAAAACGCCATCCGAGAGAGGCAACAACCCCCTGAATCGTCATTCCCGCGGAAGCGGGAATCCAGGGGTGGCGAGGCGGGGAAATACCGCTGTAGTGCCCCACCACCGCCCCTGGATTCCCGCTTCCGCGGGAATGACGATTCGAGAGGGCTCTGCCTCATCAGTTTTCTCACACCTTGGGAAGCGGGAATCCAGAGGTGGGGCTCAGGACCAGTACGTGGTGCGGTCCACGGGGATGTGCGCCAGCACTTCGCCGGGGATGTAGTCTTCCACCTTGATGCGCGCCATGGCCTCGTCCGGGACCTTGGAGACGGGGGAGAAGGGGCGGTCCAGGGGGCGGGTGGCGTCGACGATCATCACCGACGTCTTGGTTTCGTCCACCACCGTGGGGTCGAGGTAGTTGCCGGTGAAGGTGGGCTGCATGATGGACACCTGCCGGTGGGGCTGCACGCGGGTGGCCAGGGCCCAGAGGATCTCGGTGGGGTTGTAGACGTCGATGTCGTCGTCGAAGACGAAGACGTGCTTGGCGTGGAGCTCGGTGAGGGCGGCGGCCGCGGCGCGGCCGGGGTCGCCCTCGGACATCTTCTTCATGGCGATGAAGATGTTGTAGTGGGCGTGGCGTCCGGCCTTGCACACGGCGGTGACCCCGGGCACGGCCTCGCGGATGCGCCGCAGGTAGGCGCCCTCCCGCGGCAGGTCGAGCCAGGGCTTGTCGCCCTCGGGGGTGATGACCGACTGGTACATGCCCTTGTTGCGGAAGTTGATGGCGCGCACCTCGTAGCGGCAGGCCGAGAAGAAGCGCTGCGGTCCGAGGTAGCCGGGCGCTTCGCCGAAGGGGCCGTCGACGATGCGCTCGCCCGGGATCAGCGCGCCCTCGACGACGATCTCCGCGTCCGCGGGGATCAGCAGGTCGTCGCCCCAGGTGGTGGACGGCGTCACCCGCAGCGGCTCGCCCAGGTAGGCGCCGATGACGTCGTATTCGCTCACCTCGAAGGGGCCGGTGTAGCACGCGCCCATGTAGAACGCCGGGTGGTGTCCCAGCACCGTGGCCACCGGGCATTCCAGGCCCTGGTCCTCGTAGTCGCGGAAGATGATCCACTGGTGGTGCTGTGAGTGGTAGTGCGAAGTGTGGTTCTTCGACTTGATCTCCATGCGGTGATACGAGGCGTTGTAGATGCCTTGCCGGCGGTCCTTGGCGATGGTGCACAGGGTGATGTAGGGGCCACCGTCCATGTAGTGGTGGCGCATGATGGGCAGTTCGTAGAGGTCCACGTCGTCGCCGCCGCGGACGTTCTCCATCACCGGCGCTTCGCCGTTTTCCACCACCACGGGCGCCATGCGGTTGCGCTCGATGTCCACGCAGGCCTCGGCCATCTGTGCGCGCGTCATCTCCTTGGGCAGGCCGAGGGCGATTTGGGTCTTGCGCTGGGAGATGGTGAAATTCATCACCAGCTTGAAATCGCCGACGCGTCCGTGCAGGTTGCGCGGCCGCTCGAAGATGAGCATGGGAAACTTCCGGGCGGCGCCCAGGTGCTTGATGATGGCGCTCACGTCGTAGTGGGCGGGGTCCACCTCCCGCTCGACGTGCACCACCTCGGCGGGGATTTCACGGCGGCAGTCTTCGAGGAAGGTCCGCAGGCTCTTGGGCATAGGGTCGGTCCTTGATCCGGGGCGCGCGCGTCCACGCGCCGGGCTGTTGCAGTGCCGCGTACGCGCGGAGGCCCCGGACAAGGTAGCCTTGAGCGGCGGCGCTCTCTCCGGGCGGCCCGGCTATTCGATGTCGGAATGGCTTCGCGGCACGACCACGAGATTCGCCGTCACCTCCCCGACGTCGGGAATGGCCTTGATGGTGGCCACCACGCCCTCCACCGTAACCGGCGGGGAGACCATGCCGGACACTGTCACCGTCCCGTTGTGCGCCTTCACGTCGATGGGCAGGCCGCGGTACAGGTCGGACTGGAGCAGTGTCGCCTGGGTCTTCCTGGCCAGGGCGAGGTCCTCGAAGGCTTGCATCGAGGCCGACGTCTCGGCAAACGCCGCGAGCCGTGCCGTGGTGCTGATGACCTCGCTGGCCGCGTCCACGCCCATGGCCAGATTCAGCACCAGGTGGTACCGGGTCGCGTCCTGCCAGTCGGCGCCGAACAGGGACATGAGCCGCCGGCTACGGGCCCGGTCGGTGTGTTCGAGCTGCTTGCGGATGGTGCCTTCGTCCACCGCGAGGCGTGACCGGAGCAGGTCGATGCGCAACTCCATGGAGCCGGTCAGCAAGACCTTGAGCACATGGGGGACTCCTGGAAGGAGCTCGTGCCCCACGTGTCCGTGGTAGACCATCGGGCCGGCCTGAGCGATTTCGCACATGGCGGCCTGGAGCGCGATGCGGTAGGGCCGCAAGTCCTGGAGCCACTGTTCCCACCAGTGCGGCTCCTTCTCCGTGATGTCGTCGAGCTTGGCGCGCGGCACGCCGTAGTTCGGCAGAGTGGCCGCCAGATCCTGCCGTCCCACGCACTTGTAATCCAGGGACTTGGCGACCCGGTTGGCGACTTCCTCCGCGCCATGGATACCCTCGTAGATCATGATGACCGACATGACGAACCCTCCTTTCCGAAAGGGGCGCGATACCAGACCATTCTTGACCTCCCACTCTCAGCATACTGCCGGTAAGGGGAATAGGCAACGAAGAAATGGCGGGGCAGGGTGCCGGCGGCGTCCGCAGCGGGACGCTGACAAGGGCCAATTCGCACGATGCGTATCTGTCGCGCGAATCAAACGGGCGAGGCAACCGTCAGTATCGCATCCCGCGAACTGTCCGAATGTCATTCGCGAAACAAGGCTGTGTCAAGGCGCATCAGGCAGAGCCCCCCGAGTCGTCATTCCCGCGGAAGCGGGAATCCAGGGGCGGTGGTGGGGCACTACAGGGGCGTTTCCCCGCCTCGCCACCCCTGGATTCCCGCTTCCGCGGGAATGACGACTCGGGGGTTTGAGGCACTGCATCCACCCTGTTACTAAGTTGTCGGCATGGAATACCGTGTGAAACGTTCCATTTCGGTGCCGTCACTGGAGTGGCTCGCGGCGGTCGGGACGCTGCTCGTCGTGACGCTGGCCGCGAGCGTGGCGCCGGCGGCCAGTCCCGCGACGAATAGCCATCCATCCGGTGCCGTGGGTTCGGTCCGTGAGTTACGCGTCGCACAGGGCGACGGCCCGACCCCCATCGGGCGGGTCCAGGGGCGCGGCCACATCTCGCCCTTTCGCGGACGGCGCGTCACCACCACGGGCATCGTGACCGCCGTGGACACGGACGGTTTCTACCTGCAGGACCCGGCGGGGGACGGCGACCCCGATACCTCGGACGGCATATTCGTCTTCACGCGAAGGGCTCCGGCCGCCGCCATGGGGGACCGGCTGCGCGTGCGCGGTGTGGTCGCGGAGTTCCAGCCCGGCGGCGCGGCTACGCGCAACCTCACCGTCACGCAGATCACGCGCCCGCGGCTCACGCGCTTGTCCCGCGGCAACAGGCTGCCCGCCCCGGTGGTGCTGGGGTCCGGAGGACGCGTCCCGCCCGGAAAGGTCATCGACAACGACGGGTTCGCGGTCTTCGACCCCGGAGAAGACGGCATCGATTTCTACGAGGCCCTCGAAGGCATGCGCGTTACCGTCAGGGACGCGGTGGCCGTGAGCCCTACCAGCCGTTTCGGCGAGATCTTCGTGCGCGCCCGCGGCACGGCGCCGTCGGGCCTGAGTGCGCGCGGCACCCTCACGCTGCGCCCCGATGATTTCAACCCCGAACGCATCCAGATCGACGACGACTTCGGACTCAGCCCCGTGGCGACGCCGCACGTGCAGGTGGGCGACTCCCTGGGCGACGTCACCGGCGTGGTGAGCTACGGCTTCGGCAACTACGAGGTGCGTTTCACCGAAAGGTTCAAACCCACGCGGGGCCGGCTGAGGCCCGAGACGACATCCTTGCGGGCCGGCGACGAGCACCTCACCATCGCCACCTTCAACGTGCTCAACCTCGACCCCAACGACGCCGACGGGGACACGGACGTGGCAAGCGGCCGGTTCGACGCCGTGGCGTCCGTCATCGCGCGTAATCTCCGCCACCCGGACATCGTGGCGCTCCAGGAGATCCAGGACAACGACGGCTCCGCCAAGACCGGGGTCAAGGCCGCCGGCGCCACGCTGCGCCTGCTCGTGGACCGCCTCGCCGCCCTGGGGCCGGTGCGCTACCGCTTCATCGACCACCCGTTCATCGGCGACGACACCAGCGGCGGCCAGCCCGGCGGCAACATCCGCGTGGCCTTCCTCTACAACCCGGCGCGGGTGGAGCTCGTCCCCGGCTCGGTGGCCACGGTCACGGGCCCGGCCGACCAGCGCACCAACCCGCGGAACCCGTTCTTCAACGGCCGCCTGCCGCTGGTGGCGTCCTTCCGGCCTCGCGCGCAGGGGGGTGCTCCCGTCACCGTGGTCAACAACCACTTCAATTCCAAACGGGGCAGCAGCCCGCTGTTCGGGGAGGTGCAGCCCTTCACGAAGCGCCAGGAAGAGCCGGCGGTCAACGGCGGCGTGGGCAACCGCCGGAGGCAGGCCGAGGCCGTGCGGGCATTCGTCGCCCGGCGTCTCGCGGCACAACGCGACGCCGCCATCGTCGTGCTCGGCGACTTCAACGAGTTCGCGTTCGTCTCCCCGCTCCGCGTCCTTGAACGCAATCTCCGGAACCTCACCCAAACGCTGCCACCGGTCGAGCGCTACACCTACATCTTCGAGGGCAACGCCCAGTCCCTGGACCACATCCTGGTGAGCCCCTCCCTCAGCGTCTCCGCCGAGGTGGACATCGTCCACGTCAACGCCGAGTTCGCGGAAACCGCGGCGCGGGCGAGCGACCACGACCCGATCGTGGTGCGGGTGAAGCTACTGCGTAGGCTACCATAGCGTGGCCGGGGTCGGAGAGAAGATCAGGGATTGTTCGAGCAAACTCTTCGAGCCGGCGCGGAGAGTTTCCATTTACAGAAATATTTGACAGTTAGACCTATTTTATATTGACAAATCAATTTCAAAAGGATAGCCCAATATCAATTGAGGCTTAGTATGGTGTAGCCGTACTGACAAGGAGGCAGATGATGGCGTGTCGAGTCGGGATGTCGAGAGATCCATATGCGAGGATACAGCACTGGAAGGATGTCGAAGGACACACCTACGGTAAGGTGCTCTACGAGAATCTTACGTATGATGGGGCGCTGGCGAAGGAAAAGGAGGAAGCCGCGTCACGCGGTTGCCACCATGAACCCGGTGGCGCGAGGACTAGCACGAGGGATTGGGCCGTCTATTATGTGTCGGGCGGAACGATCAAATAGGGCATAGGCACTACCAGTGTGTGCAGTTCTCACGTTGAGACGTCCCCGATGACCACAACCTTCGCTCGACTAGGCAGCTATGCGGTCGTATTCGTTTGTCTGATCGTCCGGCTAGCGGTGGCGGCCGACGAATCCGGCAGCCTCCTCACCGTATGCAAAAGTCTTGGGTCAGAGTCGGTGTCGATAGGACAGATTCAGGGTGCCGGTCACACGTCGCCGTTTCTCGGGGAGGTCGTCAAGACCGCAGGAATAGTGACGGCTGTTGATGACAACGGATTTTACCTACAAGACTCGGTGGGTGATGGCGATTCCTCGACCTCTGACGGCATTTTCGTCTTCACCGGGAAGGCTACCAAGAATAGCAGGGCGGTAATGGCTGGTGACCAGTTCTGCGCACGTGGTGCTGTTGCAGAGTACCAACCCCGCCATATGCCTAACCAAATCAACAACCTGACCTTTACACAAATCGTGCGCCCAACGCTCATACGGTTGTCTCGTGACAATCCGCTGCCGGCCCCAGTGGTTATTGGAGTCGGCGGCCGTGTTCCCCCGAAAGAGATCATCGACAACGACAGGTTTGCCACATTCGATCCAGAACAAGACGGTATCGACTTCTACGAGGCACTAGAAGGTATGAGGGTGACGGTAAGAGATGCCATTGCTGTGAGTTCGAAACCTAGCGCGCTCTTCGTCTTTGCTGGTGCAACATCACCTAGTGGCCTGAGCGAACGCGGCACGCTGAACATCAGCCTCAATGATTTCAACCCAGAGCGTATCCAGATCCGGAGAGATTCTGGGCTCTACCCGCAGAGACTGCCCAGCGTTGAATTGGGTGACTCTCTGGGTGATGTTACCGGGGTGATGGGTTACGGATCAGGCTATTACCGACTGCTGGTAACGGAGCAGTTTACGCCGGTGCGAGCCCGTCTAGAACGAGAGGTGACCCTGCTAAATGGTCGCGATGGCCACCTCACCATCGCATCATTCAATGTCCAAAACCTCGCCCCCAACGATGCCGATGGAGACAGGGACGCGGTAACGGGCCGGTTTGAGTCCGTGGCCAAAGTGATTGTAGAGAACCTGCGGCTTCCCGATATCGTGGCTCTCCAGGAAGTCCAGGACAACGATGGTTCGTACGATTCTGAAGTAACGGCTGCTGATCAGACGCTGAGTTTGCTGGTGGACCGCATCGCCGAACTGGGCAACGTCCATTACTCTTTCGTGGATCATGAATTCATCGGCGATGACACCAGTGGCGGACAGTCCGGTGGCAACATTCGCGTCGCCTTCATCTACAATCCAGACCGCGTGAAGTTCATGCCGAACACGTTGACTACGATAACCGACGCTGATCGGCAGCAAGATGACCCAGCGAATCCATTCTACAAAGCCCGCCTACCTTTGGTTGCCCGCTTCAGTTTGCACGGTTCCGGCTATGAGCCAGTGATAGTCGTCAACAACCACTTCACCTCCAAGTATGGAAGCAGTCCGATGTTTGGATGGGTTCAACCGTGGATTGAGTTACAAGACGCCCCTTACGTCAACGGAGGGATCGAGCAACGCCGTCTACAAGCTCATACGGTACGACAGTTTGTCGTCCGTCAGCTTGCAGATGACAGAGATGCCCAAATTGTCGTGCTTGGCGACTTCAACGACTTCGAATTCAGTTCGCCGCTCAAGATTCTCGGACGGGCCCTCGAAAATCTGACCGAGAGGCTTCCCGCCAATGAGCGCTACACGTACATTTACGAGGGCAATTCCCAGTCCCTGGACCACATACTGGTGAGCCCCTCGCTGAGTGCGTCCGCCGAGGTGGACATCGTGCACGTCAACGCCGAGTTCGCGGAGACCTCGGCGCGGGCGAGCGACCACGATCCAGTTCTGGCTCGGCTCCGGTTGCCCCAGCGGTCCACGGCGCCTTGACGACGCTTTCCCGACGTCCGCTCCGTCTCCTCAGGCGATGTCGTAGGGAACGGCGATGATGTCCTCGCCCACGAGGGCGGTCTCGCGCACGGCCGCCACTACCACGCCGATGCCGTGCTCAAGATGGGGATAGGTCTCCCGGAACGCGCGTATGCCGCGGGTGTCGGCGCGCGTGACGCGCGCGCTGCTCTTGGCCTCCACCGCAACGAACATTCCGTCCCGTTCCAGCAGCAGGTCCACTTCGGCGCCCGAGTGCGCACGCCAGTGATGTGCGCGCGGCGGATGGGTCATGGTCTGCGTCTGCTTGAGCAGGTCGAGGACCACGTGGGTCTCGAACAGCGCGCCTTGGATAGGATTGGACATCAGCGCCGTCGGGCTGGAGATGCGTTGGGTCCACGCGGCGAGCCCGGTGTCCGTGAAGTAGCCCTTGGGACGCTGGGAGATCCGTTTGGCAGGGTTCCCGGAAAACGCCGGAACCTCCAGCCACTGATAGGTCGCGCGCAGGATGGCAAGCCAGCGCTGCGCCGTGTGGTGCGTGATGCCGAGTTCGCGCCCCAACTGGGCGTGATTGATTTCCTGTCCGGAATGGGCGGCGCAGAGGCCCACGAAGCGCGAGAACAAGTTCGCGTCCTCGACGGTGGCAACCCGCCGAACGTCGCGTTCGATGTAGGTGCGCATGTAGGAAGCGAAGAGGTCGGGCAGGATCGCATCGTCCTGGTCCAGGTGGCCGGGGAACCCGCCCCGCCAAAGACGGCTTGCCAAGGTCGGCTCGCTCGCTCGCGGCGCCAGTCTGCCCCGGCTTCGCAACCGGTCCATGGCGTCGGTCTTGAACAGGTCTTCGACCCACGTCCCGGCGGTGCCGGCGGCGTGACAGCGCTCGGCCAGTGAAAGGAAGGGGAGGTCCAGAACCGCCACCCGCCCGGCCATGCTTTCGCTCACGGTGCTGAGCAGCATGAGGTTTTGCGAACCGGTGAGCAGGTATCGACCCGGGTGGGGGTCTTCGTCCACACGCCGCTTGATGACTCCGAGCAAGTCCGGGACATACTGAACCTCGTCGAGGATGAGCGGCGGCTGATACTGGTCGAGGAACAACTCGGGATCTTCCCGTGCATTGTTGACGTCGATCACCGGGTCGAATACAACACGGTGGGCGTCCGGAGCCAGATGAGAGAGGAGAGTGCTCTTGCCAGCCTGTCTCGCTCCCAGGACCAGGATCACCGGCACCGCTTGACGGAGGCGCGTTATTTTGGCTTCAAGGTGACGTTGCCGGTACTCCATTCTGGAAAATTAGCTTTACCGTTTCCAATTTTCAAGGTTTCATATGGCAAATCCCAAGGTCGCTCTGATCCTCACCGGAGGCACCATCGACTCCGTCGGCGCCGACCGGCTGGATCTCGCCTGGTACATCGAGAACAACAAGCGGCTCGGCGACGGCGAGTTGGTGGGCGCCGTTCCCGAGCTCGCCGGCATCGCCGAGGTAGAGCAGGTGCCGTTCCGGCGGCTGCCGAGCCATGCGCTGGTGGATCGGGACTGGCTGGACCTGGCCGGGTTGCTGCAAGGGATCTTCGAGCGCGACACCGCCGACGGTGCGGTCATCACGCACGGCACCAACACTCTCGAAGAGACCGCCTATTTCCTGAATCTGGTTCTCAAGACCGACCGGCCGGTGGTGCTGGTGGGGTCCATGCGACCGGCGTCGGCGCTTGGCGCGGACGGCTACCTGAACCTGTTCAACGCGGTGCGGGTCGCAGCGGACGCGAGTTCCCGCGGCCAGGGCGTCCTGGCGGTGATGAACGACCGCATCTACGGTGCGCGGGACCTGACGAAGACAGCGACGTACCGCGTGGAGGCGTTCCAGGGCCGGGATCTGGGGCCCTTGGGCTTTGCCGACGGCGACGGCCGTGTGTGTTACTACCACCGCACCGTGAAGCCGCACACCACCGCCACCGAGTTCGACGTGTCGGGGTTGGAGTCGCTGCCCAGGGTTGATGTGGTGGTGTCGCACGCGGGGGCGGACGGCGCCATGATCGATGCCTGCGTGGCCGCGGGCGCCAGGGGCATCGTCTGCGCCGCCACCGGCGCGGGTCGCCCCACGCCCGCTCAGGATGAAGCCTTCGCGCGCGCCCGCGAACAGGGCGTGGTGCTGTGCATCGGCAGCCGCGTGGGTTCCGGCCGCGTCGGCCGCAGCCCCGGTCTCCGCGAGCGCGGCGTCGTTACCGCCGACAACCTACAACCCTGGAAGGCGCGGGTGCTGTTGGCGCTGGCCCTCAGTGTCACCGACGACCCCGACGCCATTCAGCGGATGTTCGAGACGTACTGACCCTCGGAATTCGTCATTTCCGCGAAAGCGGCGGCGTCAAACGTCGCCCCCCCCGATTCGTCATTCCCGCGAACCTCCCGAACCGTCATTCCCGCCACCCCCCGAACCGTCATTCCCGCGAAAGCGGGAATCCAGGGGTGGTGAGGCGGGGAAACGCCGCTGCAGTGCCCCTCCACCGCCCCTGGATTCCCGCTTCCGCGGGAATGACGGTTCGGGGGGGTTGGCGGGAATGACGGTTCGGGCGGGGTGGCGGGAATGACGAATCGGGCGGGGTGGCGGGAATGACGAATCGGAGGGAAAGCGGGAATCCAAGTGAGGTGGGGAAGGGCCCGCGGACGGTTACCCCAGCACGATCTTGCTCTCGTCCTCGCGCACCTCGATGGCGTTCTGGATCAGCGCGGCGTAGCGGTACACCGCGTGGGCGAACTTGCTGTAGGGGATGGTCAGGAACAGCCCGGCCACCACGCCCAGGTGGATCACCAGCAGCGTTCCCATGGCGGCGGTTTCCCGGAAG
>JAPOPM010000111.1 GCA_026712905.1 Deltaproteobacteria bacterium | reverse complement strand
GAGTCGTACGTGCTGCCGGCCGTGACCCTGGGCCTTTTCGGCTTCATGCTTGCGGGGGTGGTGCGGCTCTTGCGCGGCTCCATGCTGGACGTGCTGGACAGCGAGTACGTCAAGTTCGCGCGCATGAAGGGCCTGGCCGAATCGGTGGTAACCTGGAAGCACGCCCTCAAGAACGCGCTGATCCCGGTGGTGACCTTCGTCGGCTTCTACTTCGGCATCCTCATGGCCGGCAGCGTGGTGGTGGAGACCGTGTTCGCCTGGCCCGGGATCGGCCGGCTGGCCTTCGAGGCGGTTCAGTGGCGCGACTACCCGGTGATCCAGGGCGTCGTGCTGCTGGTGTCCACCATCATCCTGGCGGCCAATCTCGTGGTGGACATCCTGTACGCCTACATCGATCCCCGGATTCGCTATGGCTGACACCGGCATCACCGTAACGGCCGACACCGGTGTGGCCGTCTCCGCGAGCGATCTTCCCGGATCGGTGCGCGCCCGCGCGCGCAGGCTGCTGGTGGTCCCCTTGTTGATCCTCCTCCTCTTCGGAGGTCTCGGGGTGCTGGCCGACGTCGTGGCCCCCTACCCCCCCAACAAGATCGCGCTCAGGGCACGGCTGCTGCCGCCGGCGTGGCAGGAGGGAGGCAGGCTGGCCCATCCCCTGGGCACCGACCGGCTGGGGCGTGACATGACCAGCCGCATCATCCACGGCGCGCGAGTGTCCATTGCCGCGGGCCTGGCGGCCGTGGCCGTGGGCGGCGTTATCGGCACCCTGCTGGGGCTTATCTCGGGCTACTTCGGACGCTGGGTCGACACCCTCATCATGCGCGCCACCGACGCCATGCTGTCGCTCCCCATCATCCTGATCGCGCTGCTCTTCGCGGTGGTGTTCGGTCCGAGCTTCAGGAACCTCATACTCGTCCTGGGCCTGGTGATGTGGGCACGGTTCGCCCGCCTCGTGCGCGGCGAGGTGCTGACCTGGAAGGAGCGGGAGTTCGTCGCCCTGGCCCGGGTGGCCGGCTGCTCCCCGTTTCGAATCCTCCAGCGCCACATCTTCCCCAACATCGTCAACCCCCTGGTGGTGCTGGCGACGCTTCAGGTGGGTTGGGTCATCATCGTGGAGGCTTCGTTGAGCTTCCTGGGCGCGGGAATCCCGCCGCCCACGCCTTCCTGGGGGGCCATGATCGCGGACGGCCGTTCGCACATCACCACGGCGTGGTGGCTGTCGTTCTTCCCGGGGGTGGCACTCGTGCTGGTGGTGCTGTCCATCAACCTGCTGGGAGACTGGCTGCGCGATTTCCTGGACCCCAGGACCCGGAACCTGACCTGACACGGCGATCGGATGAGGCCCTCGACCACATCATGTCCCGCGGCACAAACCTGTGGACTTTCACCGGCCGATATGTGACAGGACATCACACGTCACCTGAGGAGGCCCAGCCATGTACGGATATCGCGCCCGAATCGGATACACGTCCCCGCCCTACCTGACGGAGACCTTCCCCTACGAGTTCTACAAGATGGTGCCGGAGGGCGTGACGCTGGTCCTCACCACCCTCGCCATCAAGAAGCTGACCGAACAAGAAACCGTCCGGAGCGTGGAGATGACCCTGGAGGCGGCCCGGGAGATGGGCCAGGCCGGGGTCGACATCATGGTCTTCGGCGGCGTTCCGCTGAACCTGTCCCTGGGCTATGAAGGGCTCGCGGAAACCCTGCGCAAGACCGAGGAAGAGATCGGCGTGCCGGTCACCTCCAGCATCACCGCACAGGTCAACGCCTTGCGCGCCGTGGGCGCCAACAAGCTCGTGCTCCTGCACCCCTTCATCGACCCCGAGGGCTTCCACGCCGAGTACGTCACCCACTACGGCTTCGAGCTGTTGGGTTTCAAGGGCGCCCAGAAAACAGTCGCCGACCTCGCCACCATCTCGCAGGACGACGTGAAGGCCCTCGCCGAGGCACTCTACCGCGACTACCCCGACGCCGACACCATCTACATCCCCGCGCCCCACTGGGGCATCATCGAGATCATCGAGCCGCTGGAGCAGGAACTCGGCGTCAACGTGATCATCGCCATACAGGCCATCGTGTGGGAGACGCTGCGCCGCACCGGAGTGAACGACCGCATCAACGGCTACGGGCGGCTGCTGCGGGAGCACTGACCGACCCATCCAGGGAGATTCTGATCAATTGGTGCCGGCACAATTGATCAGAGTCCTCCGGTTCTCAAGAACTACGTCAATCCTCGTGTTCTGCGCGAAAGGAACTTCAGGAAGGCCAGGGTTCCTCCCGATAGTGCAGCCGGCGCAGAAAAATCCGTGCCGTCACCAACACCAACTGCATGCGGAACGTGTCATCCGTCCATTCCTTCGAATCTCGGGAGAAAAACTTGACTCTGCCCACATGCCTCCTCTACCAAGTACTCCATTTCCTCGCCTACGGGAGTCCCTTCGAGACTCGAGAAGTCCAGATCCTCGGAGAAACGATACTCGCCGAAGTAGCACTTCTTGAGGGCGGTTCCACCCTTGAAGACGAGGTTGTCTCTGAGCGCGGGCTTCTCAGCGATCCCGGCAAGAAGCCATGACAACAGGTAGTCCCTTTCAAGGACCTCCCATGGAGTGTCCGAGCGCGCCCGTTCTTCCAGAAGGCGTGTACGCAGCGGCCTCATGCCTGGCCACTCCCCGGCAGGTTCTCCTGGACCCTCCAGCGACTATTGTTCGGCCCCCTTCTAGGCCCGGAGGGATCGAGTTGACGGTAGCCGTTGACGGGAAGGGAGGCCAACTGTTGAACGTAGAATGAGTCGACATCGTGGGCTTCGAGGGCCCACCCCAAGCGCTTGGCGGTTGCCGTGCCGAGACGAATCGCATACCGCGTAATGCGTTCAATGTTCAATCGAGGCACGGCAACTTGGAAAGCATGGAGGACCTCCGCGAAGTCACCGCAGTATTGAGGCATCGAGAGGCCATCCAGCAGGGTACGTTCCAGGTCTGTCATGACTACGCGGGCGTCGCCAACCCAGATTCGCTCAGTCCCGAAGAACCGCTTTGGCCTTACTTGGGTGAAGCGGTACGTCGTGCCCCTTATCACATAACCGTTGACAGCGCCCATGGAACCCTCTCCCCTCGTACGGGGAACGGTAGCTCCCAGGGTCGTAAGGACGAACACTGCCCTTGGGACCTGTTCGGTCAGGCCGTGTTGGTGCAAGGCCGACCAGTGGGAGATCGCGGAAGGCTCGACGAGTGCGGTGCCGATCTCGAACTCGTGGGCAGCCGTTACGCCGGGCACCGTGGAAGAAAGCGCATGAAGGCCGCGCCTCAGCGAAACGATCCAGCCGTTGCGTCTGAGATGATACAAGGACTCCGCCACGTAGGCCTCCTTGAGGCCCACACGAGGCGCCAATTCCTTCGCCTGTGCCGTTGTGAAAATCCGGTACCCCTCATAGGCAAGGACTCGGACCAACTCGATACCGACTAGAGATTGCTTAGCCCATCTTTAACATGAATGTGGGGATTTAGGGTATTTTGTGTACGGGTGCACCATCTAACCTATTGAATTCATTGAGATCATGTTTCTGGGGACGGAATGTAGTGCCATACTAATGTATCATGGCTTGCATTCCG